>DATCTV010000029.1 GCA_036567785.1 Desulfomonilia bacterium
CGACAGCCATGCAGCACCTGTCTCTGAGCTCCCCGAAGGGCACCCCTCCTTTTCGGGAGGGTTCTCAGGATGTCAAGCCTAGGTAAGGTTCTTCGCGTTGCGTCGAATTAAACCACATACTCCACCGCTTGTGCGGGCCCCCGTCAATTCCTTTGAGTTTTAGCCTTGCGGCCGTACTTCCCAGGCGGGACACTTAACGCGTTAGCTACGGCACTGAAGGTGTTATTACCCCCAACACCTAGTGTCCATGGTTTACAGCGTGGACTACCGGAGTATCTAATTCCGTTTGCTACCCACGCTTTCAGGTCTGAGCGTCAGTTACGGGCCAGGTGGTCGCCTTCGCCACCGGTATTCCTCCCGATATCTACGAATTTCACCTCTACACCGGGAATTCCACCCCCCTCTACCATACTCAAGACAGGTAGTATCAAATGCAGTTCCGGAGTTAAGCTCCGGGCTTTCACATCTGACTGACCTATCCGCCTACGTGCTCTTTACGCCCAGTAAATCCGAATAACACTTGCACCCTCCGTATTACCGCGGCTGCTGGCACGGAGTTAGCCGGTGCTTCCTCCAAGGGTACCGTCAATAGAAGCAGATATTAGCTACTTCTCCTTTCTTCCCCTCTGACAGAGCTTTACAACCCGAAGGCCTTCATCACTCACGCGGCGTCGCTGCGTCAGGGTTTCCCCCATTGCGCAATATTCCTCACTGCTGCCTCCCGTAGGAGTCTGGACCGTGTCTCAGTTCCAGTGTGACTGGTCGTCCTCTCAAACCAGTTATGGATCGTAGCCTTGGTAGGCCATTACCCTACCAACTAGCTAATCCAACGCGGGCCCATCCAATAGCGATAGCTTTCAAGAAGAGGCCATCTTTCCCCAGTATACTTATGTATATTGGTCGTATGCGGGATTAGTCCACCTTTCGGTAGGTTATCCCCCACTATAGGGCAGGTTACCCACGCGTTACTCACCCGTGCGCCGCTTTACTCTCCCAGGCGAACCCGGGATTTCTCGCTCGACTTGCATGTGTTAGGCACGCCGCCAGCGTTCATTCTGAGCCGGGATCAAACTCTCATGTTTAATCCCAAAGCAAATCGTACTTTCCACTATTCAGTTTTCAAAGATCAAAAGCGGCATAAATCCAGATTATCTATTAGTATCTGCCTCTTCAATTGTCAAGCCACTATCTCATTTGCATGATGACAATTTCTGCTGCAAGGTCACGTTGACTATTAGATATTTCAGGCAGTGTCAATAACTTTTTTCTTTGTGTTTTTTCTCACTGCGTTCCGCAAAAAGCTCGTCTTATCTATGTCAAACCCCTTAAGGTGTCAAGGGGTTTTTTATCTTTTTTTTAAAATATTATTGTATCATTATTTCAAATAGTTACATTGATTAGCTGATATGAATTCGAGCAAAACGCCTTTTTCCTGCCTGAATAACATGAGACCCCTCATCAAGATTGAGATTATCATCCGAGATTTTCTTTTCATTAACCTTGACTGCCCCCTGTTTGACAAGTCTCCTGGCTTCAGACGTACTGCTCACAAGACCAGTTTCCTTCATGATAGAACATATCCAGGCCTTTTCCTTTGGCAAGTTGTATTCGGGTATATCATCTGGAACTTCTTTCTTGCTGTGCACTGTCATGAACACTTCGGCTGAACTGTCTGCAAGCTTACGGTCATGGTATCTTTCAACCAGCTCGTACGCCAGGGCCTTCTTTGCATCCATCGGATGAAGTTTCCCAGAGGTGACATCCTGCTTCATTTCCGATATTTCATCCAGCGTCCGTCGGCTGAGGAGTTCATAATACAGCCACATGAGATCATCCGATATGGACATGACTTTGCCGTACATCTCTGATGGTTCATCATTGATCCCGATATAATTGTTGTAGGACTTGCTCATCTTCTGGACACCGTCGAGACCTACAAGCAGCGGCATGGTCATCACAACCTGCTGCTCCTGGCCATATACTCTCTGCATCTCCCTGCCCATCAGGAGATTGAATATCTGATCAGTCCCTCCAAGCTCTATATCCGCATTCAAAGCGACAGAATCGTAGCCCTGCACGAACGGATACAAAAATTCATGGATGCTTATCGGCTGCTCCCCCTTAAACCTTTTGCTGAAATCATCCCGTTCAAGCATGCGGGCGACGGTCTGGTGCGAAGTGAGCTTGATGAAATCCGAGACCGTCATTCCATCCATCCATTCGGAATTGAACCTTACCTCTGTTTTTTCAGGGTCAAGGACTTTGAAAAACTGTTTCTTGTAGGTTTGAGCATTCTCGAGGACATCCTCACGCGTCAGCACTTTTCTGGTTGAGCTTCTCCCGCTGGGGTCTCCTATCATCCCGGTAAAATCGCCTATCAGAAAAATTACTTCATGACCCATGTCTTGAAACTGGCGCATTTTATTAAGGACCACAGTATGGCCGAAATGTATATCCGGTGCTGTTGGATCGAAACCCGCCTTAATCCTTAACGGTCTTCCCTTCTTAAGTTTTTTTTCCAGTTCCTCTTCAGATATTATTCCTACAGCTCCGCGTTTGATTTCCCTTAACTGTTTATCAATATCCATTACTTGTCCCCTGTTACTTACTTGGCAAACTCAACGGCCCTGCTTTCTCTTATGACGACAACTTTTATCTGTCCGGGATAAGTCAGCTTCGCTTCAATTGACTTTGAAATATCCTTTGCCAGCATCTGCGTATCTTCATCGCTTACATTTTCAGCTTCAACCATTACCCTAAGTTCTCTACCGGCCTGCACAGCAAATGACTTGCCGACTCCTTTGAACGAGGAGGCAATCTCTTCAAGGTCAGTAAGCCTTTTTACATAATTTTCCAGCATTTCTCTTCTTGCACCGGGACGCGCCGCGGACAGTGAGTCTGCTGCCTGCACAAGGAAGCAATAGACCGAGCTCACCTGTGCCTCGTTGTGATGAGATGCGATCGCTTCCACGACTTTTGCTGATTCACCGTAACGCTTGGCGATTTCAGCCCCGATAATAGCATGTGACCCTTCGACTTCATGATCAATAGCCTTACCGATGTCGTGGAGCAACCCGACACGTTTGGCTATTTTCTGGTTGATGCCCAGTTCAGCCGCCATTATTCCGCATAAATGAGCTACTTCCAGAGAGTGCTGATATACATTCTGGGAGAAGCTTGTCCGATATTTGAGCTTTCCTACAAGTTTTATCAGTTCGGGATTTATCCCGTGAACGCCGACTTCAAATGTCGCCTGCTGACCGGCTTCCCAGACGCCTTCATTGACTTCAGTGGTGACCTTTTCCACAATCTCTTCAATGCGGGACGGATGTATTCTGCCGTCCACAACAAGCCGTTCAAGGGCCTGTCTTGCTATTTCCCGCTTGATCGGGTCAAAGCTGGAAATAATCACGGCATCAGGGGTATCGTCAATTATCAGATCAACTCCTGTTACGGCTTCAATCGACCTGATATTGCGGCCTTCCCTTCCGATTATTCGGCCTTTCATCTCTTCGCTGGGAAGATTGACAATAGACACGGTCCTCTCGCTTACGACATCGGCCGAGTATCGTTGAATGGCTGTTGAAAGTATCTCCTTGGCCTTCCTGTCCGCTTCAGCCTCGGCTTCATCCTGAATCTGTTTAATCATCTTGGCGGCTTCATGCCGCGCTTCGCTTTCCAGCATTTCCATCAGGGTCTGCTTCGCCTGGTCGATCGTCATTGAGCTTATTTCTTCAAGCCTTGATATCTGTTTTTTTCTTATTTCATCAATTTCAGCCTTCAAGGAATCCACATGTTTTGTCTTGTCCGCGATTGATTTCTCGGAACGTTTGATTTCCTGCTCCCTCTTGTCCAGCTGATTCAATTTGCCATCAAGCAGATCTTCCCGTTGGAGAATACGTTTCTCTGCTGCCAGAACCTCTTTGAACCGTTCTTTCGCCTCATCTTCGCTTTTCTTCTTGGCATCAAAAATAATCTCTTTTGCCTGCAGATTTGCATCCGTGATAATGCTCCCTGCCTCCTTAATAGCCTCTTCCTTTATCTTTTTGGTCTCAATTTCCGCACTTGCATTGGCCTTCTTGCTGACTGCAAAATGCAACCCGAATCCGATAACAGCACCGGCAACAGCTGCCAGCACTATATAAAGCATGTCCATCATGTCACCTCTTTATGAGTGTGAAAAACACCCTGATCCGTAACCATATAATTAACCCTGGCATCCCAGGGATCCACATTAAGGCATTTAATCAGAAAATCATTATAGCATACACCCAGTGTGGTGATCCGGGCATGCTTCGAGATTAATCTGTCATAAAAGCCTTTGCCGTAACCAAGCCTGTAACCATTCTCATCAAATGCGATTCCTGGAACGAGGAACAGATCAATCTCACCAGGATCAACAAACTCGTGAGCGGCAGGCTCAGGTATGCCGAAAGCCCCGGTTATAAAACCATCAGGATATTCGGCATGAGAGAAAAAAAGGTCATTCTCAACTACTCTGGGAAAAACAAAATATTTTCCTTTCTCAGCCGTCAAAGATAAAACATCAGCCTCCGAGCGGACCGGAAAATACAAGGCTACAATTGTTGCAGATTTGAATAAACTGAAATCCAGAATATTATTACAGATAGCAATTGAGAGTTCACGTCTTGAAGCCTCTGACATTGAAGCCCTTTTTTTAAGAAAGCTATCTCTTATGCTGCTCTTTACATTCATATATCCAGCAAGGGCAAAATAAAAGAGACTTCTTTTGAGAACACCTCGGAATACAACTTTAAAAATGCAAATCCGGAGAGACTATTTGCCTTTCTTTTCCATCCTATCGATCAGTTGACCAATACGGATATTCAAAATTTCCTTTAACGATTCCAACTCAGTCTTTGTTTTCTTGACCTCATCCGCCATATTGAGCATGACCATGGCTATAAGATCCGAAGTGGTCACTGCATTACCCTGCTTCTTAACATCATCGACCATTTCTTCAATATATCGTGACAATGACTGAATGTAATCATCGTCTCCCCTGGATTTTACTTTATATTCCTGTCCGAATATCTTTATTGATACCGAGTTCTGCAAGTCTTTAAAATGTCTCGACACTCTTGATAAGGTGTTCGACTTTCTCTTTTACTTTTTCCTTCTCAGCAAGCAGCATTTCGACCTGCGAACTGAGACCGTTAGCCTCTTCCTCCTTTTCTATAAGCTTTTCGGTGAGCCTCAAGTTTTCTTTCTTCAGGGCTTCAACCGTTTGTAATAGTTGGTTAATTTTCTCTTCCAGCGTATCAAGTATTTCCAATCAGTACCCCATTCTATTAATCTTAATTAATTATAATATAATACATACATAATAATCATTCAAGTCAAGCATCTATTTTCCCCACCGGGATGGTACGGGTAAAATAAAATTTTATAAATATTGATTTATTGCTAAAGCATAATATGAAAGGAAGCCGATATTAAGATGAAGTGAACGATTAAGCGGAGGGTAAATTATGGAAGGCACATATCTTGAAAGTATCTACAATCTCATTAAGTCCATCAAGGAAGCCAGCACACTGGAGGGATTGATAGAAATTATTACACAGGAACTGCCGGCAGCAGTCGGTGCCAGATATTGTTCGCTTTTCATAAAAAATCATTCATCAGGAGAACTTGAATTAAGGGCGCACAACCATCAGGATATCGGAGAGGATCCTTTCATTCATGTCGCCGATCACGATAAAAGCATAATGAACCTGACCATATCCCGCAATTCATCGCTCTTGATAAGAAACATTGAAGAAGAGATAGGCTTTCACAACAAAGACAAATACAGCACAAAATCATTTATGTGCCTTCTGATCAAAGACGACAACGAAATTGAAGGGGTATTGAATTTAGCAGACAAAGCCCCTGAAGGGTTCAACAGGGAAGACATGCTCTTTGCGACAATTATTGCAGAATTAATAGGAAGCCATCTCAAACGCCACGGCATAGCCAGTGTATGACCTTAGAAAATTGTATTGACTATGGATATGATAGATGATAGCAAATAGCGAGTGAGCAATCGCTCACATCATCAATACAGAGGAGGTAAGTATGCCGAATGAAAATGTTTTAGCGCATGTTTTCTTGGATGCGGTCTTTACGAATTTCGAGATCCTTGCTCAGGATGATCCTGAATCTGCGGCTTTGATCGCCGGTAAAAATGTCAACATCCTGTTCATAGCCGGGATAGGCGGCCCCAAGGCCACAATCAGCATTTGTGACTCAGCAATCAAGGTCACACCTGGTAAAGCCGGAGACCCTGACATTATCATGTTCTTCCCATTTAAAAAGTGGATGACCAATATGCTCTCGAAAAAAGGTTTTGGCATACCGATTCCTTTGATCATGCCATGGAAATTACACAAGGCCTCAGGTCTTCTGACATTCATAAAGCTTGGCGACAGACTTGATAAAATCCTGCAGGGACCAAACCCGCCCAAAAAACTCAAGGCAAAACTTCTTCTCAATACCATAGCCAAGACAATCGCCGCCATCTGCAATAATGAACCCGAATCAAAAGCAACCGCACAGACACTTCATGGCGTAGCCGAACTCAGTATAAATAACGGCGATGCAGCCAATATAATGTTCACCGGAGGTTCAACAATCGGGAGAAACGGCAGGGTCGATGATGCCGACCTTATCATGAGTTTTAAAGATGAAGAACTCTTTCTGGACCTTGCGGATGACAAAGTCGATGTCATGGCTGCCGTATGCCTCTGTGACATGGTAATTTCTGGAGATCTCCATATGGGAGATGTCGTAAACGCATACCTCGACAAAGTCGGTACATATCTTCAGTAGGGGGTAATAATTATGTCATATACATTCGATAAATCCATGGAAATGTTCAGAAGGGCTGTAAAAGTCATCCCTCAGGGTATATACGGTCACTTCAATCCGGCCACACTGATTCCGGGCTCATCTCCTTATTTTATTTCCAAAGCAAAAGGATCCAGGTTCTGGGACATTGACGGTAATGAATACATAGACTACGCATGTGCTTACGGACCAATGTTCCTGGGTTATGCAAATGATAAAGTGGACGAGGCCTTTGCAAAACAGGCGAGACTAGGCACATCAACAACTCCGCCCAGCACTCTTCTGGTCGAGCTTGCAGAGAAGATGGTCGACACAATCGATTTTGCCGACTGGGCCATGTTTGCAAAAAACGGCGCTGACACAACTTCCTGGGCTCTGGTGATCGCACGCGGATTCAAAAAACGCGACAAGATTATCCTCTGCAAAGGCCATTACCATGGAACTCAACCATGGGCCGGTACAAACCATACCGGAATATCATCAACAGACAGGTCCCAGATATTAATGGTGAACTGGGGCGATGTGGCCGATTTCCAGAGACTGGTCGACGAGAACAAGGGTCAGGTTGCAGGCGCAATGTTCATGCCGTATCACCACCCTGTATTTGAAGAACAGAAGCTTCCTGCCCCCGGATACTGGCAGGCAATAAGAAAGATATGCGATGATAATGACATCATACTTATAATTGATGACGTCAGGGCGGGATGGAGGCTCGATATCAAGGGCTCAGCCCATTATTTCGGATTCAAACCGGACCTTGCATGCTATTGTAAGGCAATTGCCAACGGTTATCCGATATCCGCAATTGTAGGAAGCGACAAGATGAGAATAACCGCTTCCAAGACTTTCCAGACCGGTTCATACTGGAACAACTCCCCCGAAATGGCCGCGGCCATTGCATGTATAGATGAGATGAAGGCGATAGATGCCGCTGGTATCTGCAGCGAACGGGGCCTTCAGCTTAGAAATGGTTTGGAACAGCTGGCAAAAGACCACGGGCTTCAGTTCAAAGTAACAGGGCCTAATGCTCTACCGTTCATTCATTTCACAAACGAGACTAATTTCAAACGTGCCCAGCTGTTCTGCAAGGAATGCCTGCTTAACGGCGTTTTCTTCTTCTGGCACCACAACATGTTCCTGAGCGCCGCACACACCGAAGAAGATATAAGGCAAACACTTGATGTAGCTGACAAAGCCTTCAAGGTCGTAAAAGAAAAGTTCGGCTGTTGATATTCTCAGACTGCCCGGCTTTCTGCTGCCGGGCAGGCTTCATAAATCATGAACATAATATTCGATCTTGGCGGCGTAGTCGTAACATGGAAACCCGAAAATCTTGTACAAAGCTTCACAGATGATCTCAGAATTCAACATATTCTTTTAACAGAACTTATCAGACATCCGGACTGGATCGAGCTTGACCGTGGAACACTCTCGCTGCCAGACGCCATAAAACAATGCTCCGACAGGACCGGGTTAAGCACTGAAGAGATATACCGGTTTATGAAAATGGTTCCTCCTTCCCTGATTCCTATTGCAGACACTATAGAGATCATGAACACCCTCAAATACAACGGCCATAGCCTGTTCTGCCTGTCTAACATGCATAAAGAATCCATCGACTATCTTGAAAAAACGTATTCTTTCCTGAATGCCTTCAAAGGCGTTGTGGTTTCATGCAGGATCAATCTTGTAAAACCTGATCCGAAAATATTTAAGCATATACTCTCAATTTATAATCTTGAACCCGCACAGACACTATTCATAGATGATTCGCCCGCAAATACAGAATCTGCAGAGAACCTGGGCATTAAATCTATTCTGTTTAGAAATGCAGCACAGTGCCTTAACGATCTTGCTTCAATGGGTTTAATCTAGAAATATTACAGATAGTTCATATCTTCCTTGTGAATACGAATCCCGTCGTAATATAATGATTCAATGAAAATAAGCCCGCTGAAATGTCTATTGGCAATCGGTCTGGTTCTGGTGATCACGGAACCCCTTTATCCGGCGAAAAACGATCAACCCGCCTCTGCGGCAGTCGTTCCTCAAGCACAACAATCCCTGCATCAACAACCGGCATTCTCTCCTCAGCCGGGAACATACCTCTATACAATCCAAAACGGGGAAACGCTAAGCAAAATAGCTTCAATGTTCATGCCCTACACTTCAGCCTACACAAAAAAAGAGCTCATGAACACAATCAAGACCCTTAACGGCATCACAGGCGCATTATCACCAGGTCAGACAATAAAAATCCCGATTGCATGGTCACAGCCGCTTAAACCCCGTACAGTTCCCAAACCGAAAACCTTTGTTGCCAAAGGCATATATATAAATACTTCGAATGCCGGAACGCGCTTCATACTCGATTCCGCGGAAAAGTTGAAGCAGTGTGGCGGCAATACGATAGTCTTCGACGCAAAAGACGATCTGGGGGCCATAACATTCAGAAGCGATATTCCAAAAAAATACTGCCCTAAGGAAAATTATACACCGAATATCGAAGATCTTCCCAAAATGATCGAACTTCTGCACCGGATGGACATGCATGTCATTGCGAGGGTCGTGGTTTTCAGAGATACGATCATGGCTCGCACCAGGCCGGACTGGGTCTATACGAAACAGTTTCTTAATCCGGCAATACCTGAAGTTCAGGAATATATGCTCACCGTTATCAGGGAAATAGCAAATACTGGCGTCGACGAAATACAGCTGGATTACATCCGTTATTTTGCTGATTCGGAAAAAAATACAGGGGTCGAAGGAAAAACCAGGAATGATATCATCACCGGTTTCGTCAAAAGGGTTCATGACATAACATCATCAAAGGGGATCCTTCTTTCAATGGATATGTTCGGGATAGTAATATGGCAAAGGCCTATAGACGTAACGGTAGTGGGACAGGATGTAAAAATGCTTTCCCCGTATGTCGATATCATTTCTCCCATGCTTTACCCGTCGCATTTCGAAAAGGGGTTTTCCGGCATTAGCAATCCGGCCGACGAACCTTACATGTTTGTTTATGACGGCATCTCCATGATGAAAGAGCTCGTGGGTGATAGTGTAATAGTAAGGCCATGGCTTCAGGCCTTTCCAATGGGCATAACCAAAGGATTCGGCCCCTGGTACATGGAGTCTCAGATAAAGGCGACGCTTGATTCATGCGGAACGGGCTGGCTATTCTGGAGCCCTCAGAACAAATACACATACAGTTATGCCGCAATGGAAATCGTACAGAACAAGAAATATTCGACACCTGACTGTAAGGCTTTCATAGCCAGACTGAAGGAGAAAAAGGCAGCCCAGACCGCCGCAAAAGAGCAGGCAGTACAGGAAAAGAACGGTTCACAAAAAAAGAAGCCGAACAACGGGAAACCGGTTGCAGAGGCTGCCCCTTCAGCAAAAACCGCAGGCGGGATATAGCCGGTCTGGATGAATGTTATCATAAAAAAGAGAGTCTGCCCGGCTTAAAAACCGGACAGACTCGGCATATCTGATCAATAGCTTCTTTTGTTTTCTTTGCTACTGTTTAGGATAACCCACACCTTTCAGGGCTTCACCTATCTCGCCCAGAACCGCCGGGTCTTCAATTGTCGAAGGGACCTTATATTCCTTGCCGTCAGCAATCTTTCGCATTGTCCCGCGGAGAATCTTGCCGCTTCTGGTTTTTGGAAGCCTTGGAACGATCGCAATATCCTTGAGACATGCCAGAGCACCGATCTGATCCCTGACCATTTTTACAACCTCTTTCTGTATTTCCGCAGGATCTCTTTTAACGCCGGCCTTAAGTACCGCGAATCCGACAGGGACCTGCCCCTTGAGCTGGTCGTCAACACCTATGACAGCGCACTCCGCGACATCGGGGTGTTTGGCGACAACCTCTTCCATTCCGCCGGTTGAGAGCCTGTGTCCTGCAACGTTTATTATGTCGTCCACCCTGCCCATGATGTAGATGTAGCCGTCGGCATCCATGAAACCGCCGTCGCCGGTAGTATAATAGCCTTCGAAACTGCTCAGATATGAAGAGACAAACGCGTCATCCCTCTGCCACAATGTAGGCAGACAGCACGGCGGCAGCGGCAGCTTGACCGCAATCGTTCCTTCCGAACCGTTCGGAAGTTCGCCCCCGTTTTCATCAAGCACCTTGATATTGTATCCAGGCACAGGTTTTGTAGGCGATCCCGCCTTGATCGGCAGAAGTTCTATGCCTGCGCAGTTGGCGGCAATGGCCCAGCCCGTTTCGGTCTGCCACCAGTGGTCAACGACAGGGATATTAAGGAGATCGCTTGCCCAGTGGTATGTATCCGGGTCAAGCCTTTCCCCGGCAAGGAAGAGATACTTCAGGCATGATATGTCATATTTCTTAATGAACGAGCCGGTCGGGTCTTCCTTCTTGATCGCCCTGAACGCGGTAGGCGCAGTGAACAGCACCTTTACCTTGTGCTCGTTGATGACACGCCAGAAGGCCCCCGGGTCTGGAGTGCCGACCGGTTTTCCTTCATAGACTATCGTAGTCGCCCCATAGAGAAGTGGCGCATAGACGATGTATGAATGGCCGACAACCCAGCCTACATCGGATGCCGCCCAATAGACATCTCCGGGTTCTATTCCGTAAATATTTTTCATGGACCACATCATTGCAACCGCGTGTCCGCCGTTATCCCTGACTACGCCTTTCGGTATGCCGGTCGTGCCTGATGTATAAAGAATATAGAGAGGGTCTGTCGCCTTGATAGTAACGCACGCCGCCGGTTCGACACCTTCAATCGCATCTTTCCAGTCGACGTCCCTTCCGGCAATCAGTTCGGCCTTAACCTGTTCACGGTTAAATATTATGCATTTTTCCGGTTTGTGGCTGGAAAGCTCAATCGCCTTATCAAGAAGCGGTTTATAAGGAATTGCGCCTTTGGGTTCAATGCCGCAGGAAGCGCTTATCATTATCCTGGGTTTTGCGTCTTCAATCCTGACTGCCAGCTCGTTGGGCGCAAATCCGCCGAAAACGACCGAGTGTACCGCTCCGATTCTTGCGCAGGCAAGCATTGCAAAAAGTGTTTCCGGTATCATTGGCATATAGATGATAACGCGGTCGCCCCTTTCAACACCGAATTTTTTCAGCATGCCGGCCACAAGCGACACATGGTCAAGGAGTTCGCCGTATGTGATCTTCTTCACCGTCCCTGTCACAGGGCTGTCATAAATGATTGCTGTCTGGTCTTTCCTTCCGGCTTCTACATGCCTGTCTATTGCATTATAGCAGGTGTTCATCTCCGCGCCTTCAAACCACCTGTAAAAATTCGGCTTGGGCGACGAAACAACACTGTCCCATTTCTTAGTCCATGTGACCGCCTCGGCGGCCTCAGCCCAGAACCCGTCGGGATCGTTCATTGAACGGTTGTATGCCTCTTCGTATGAACTGTATTTCATCATCAATCCTCCTCAAAAAGAATTGTATGCTTATAAGGCAAAAGCGCCGGATTGTTCAATAGAGAAGTGAGAAGTAATAAGTTAGGAGTGAGGAGTGAGTTGAATATCTTTGTTCAGCCGTTACTCAGTTATTAATAATCCAATCAGTTCCAAGGGGTGGCTTATGAGGACCATTGAGCCCGCTTCCTCTATTTCCTTCCCTGGCCTGAAACCCCAGAGGACACCGACGGCTAACATGCCTGCAGCATTGGCGGTCTGCATGTCTACTGCGGAATCGCCTACAAAGGCTATCTTTTCAGGAGAGATGTGCCATCTCTGTGCAATTTCCAGGGCAACAGCGGGATCGGGTTTCTTTGGCCTGTCATTCCTTACGCCGCGCACTTCGGCGAATTCCCACTTTCCGAGCAGTTCATCCGTCATCTTTATCGTAAAATCCTCAGGTTTGTTCGAGAGTATCGCAAACGGAATATTCAATTTCGTAAGTTCATCAAGCATCTCAGGGATGCCGTCATAGGGTCTGCTCGAATCCTTGTAGTGCTCATTGTATATTTCGCGGAACCTGCCGACACACCTCATTACATCTTCAGAACTGCTCCCCGCCGGCATCGCCCGCCTGGCAAGCTCATCCACTCCATAACCCACGCTGAACCTCATATATTCGAAATCGCGTTCGGGCTGGCCTGTCATCTTAAGAGCCATATTCATGGAATCGGCAATATCCTTGAGCGTATCAAGGAGAGTGCCGTCCATGTCGAATATCACTGCTTCAATTTTTTGCATCATTGATGATCGGCCCGACGTTTGATCAGCTTTTGTTTCCTCTGTATTTGAGCAGGCCCTGCGCCATCTTCATGCAGCCTTCAATGCTGTGTGCTACGGGAATGTTATTCAGTTCAAAACCGTCAATCAGTATCCTGTATTTTTCCAGCCTCGGCACATAAGCGATTATCGGCTTGTTATAGCGCCTCTTGACCGTGCTGAGGAGTGCACCCAAATCCATGCTGAGCGCCGGCGCATAAGGAAGCAGAAGGGCTACCACGCAGTCTATATTATCCATGACCGACAGCGCCTTGGCCGCTTCCACAAAATCGCCGTCAACCGCGCTTCCTGTAAGGTCAACGGGATTGTGGCACGAGGCTATGTTCTTTATGCTCGGAGAAAGGACGGCTCTGACCGCATCCTGCTGGGAATCGTCAAGTGCCGGAATATCCAGTCCGTAACTGAGCGCCAGGTCAGTTGCAAGCGTCCCATGACCGCCGCTTATGGTGAGTATGCCGAGCCTGCCCTGAATGTGTTCCTGATAGCAGCTGAGGCACTGGCTGAAATAGACAAGGTCGAGCAGTCCGGCAGCTTCGACGATACCGTACTGGTTCATGATGGAAGAAAACACCTTGTAGTCGCCTGCGAGCGATGCGGTATGGCTTGTTATCGCCCTGCTGCCCTGTGGGGTCTTGCCTGATTTAAGCACCACAACCGGCTTGCCGCAGTTCTTTGCAGTCTCTATAAACTCATGGCCCTCCCCTTCGTTGAAACCTTCAATATAAAATGAGATGACCTTGGTCTTTTCATCAGATGCAAGATAGTTGATAAGATCCTTCTCCTTGATGACAGCCTTGTTTCCTATGCTTACGCATGTTGACATCCCCGCGCCTTCGGAGGTGAACCTTATCATCATGTCCAGCAGCATGCCGCCGCTCTGGCTCACCAGGGCGATATTGCCTTTCAGAGGTGTATTGATTCTTTCCTGAGGCTCAAAAAAGGTATCGACTTTTTCCGGCACATAGAGGCCTATGCAGTTGGGCCCGATAATGGGAAAGTCGGCTTCTCTGGCAATTGCGGTGATCCTATCCTGAAGGTCGTTTCTCCCGACTTCTGAAAAGCCGCCAGAGATTATGACGGCGCTTTTCACGCCAGCTTTTATGCACTCCTCGACGCTTGCCGGAACACGTTCGGCCTGAACCGCTATTACGGCCATGTCGATATCATCGGATATATCGGCAACCGAGGAATATGACTGCATGCCTTTCAGAATGCCCGCCTTGGGATTGACCGCATATACCTCGGCCGGATACCGGAAAAGATTTTTGTAATAGATTACATTTGCCGGATTCAAATCATTATGAAGCGATACGCCGATTACTGCAATTGTCCTGGGTTCGAACAGGGGTTTAAGATTCATATATTCCTCGTCAGATTCAATTATTTTATCTACTCAATCGGAATATGCTTCCAACCACTTGAGTAAAAAGACATATTAATCAGGACACAGGAGTCTGAATAAAATCTCTTTTAATCAAGTCACGGGTTAACGATTTTCACCTTTCTCCTGACTCCTGACTGTTGTTTCTCCTTGCTGTTATTCTTTCTTACCTTCCATCAACCTGATCTGCTCTTTGATTTCTTCATATCGCTTTTCAGTTATGGGGTAGAAATAAAGGACGAGAGCAGCCAGTATGAAAACAGCCGCTGGTATCGGCCCGAGAAGCATCCTAATGCCCAGTTCGGCGGAGGGCGTCTGCGGAAGAGCTTCCTTCACATAGCCCATGACCTGGAGTATCCATCCCATCGAAAGCGCCGCAAGGGCCTGCCCCAGTTTGAGCCCCCATGTCCATATGCCGAAGAAGGAACCTTCCCTGCGTTCGCCTGTGCGCATATAGTCATATTCAATAGCGTCCGCAACGATTGCATAGGGAAGCGCATAGGTAAACCCGAACCCCGTACCCATTACGCACATCATGATCAGGGTAAAGCTCACCGGCATCCTGTGCCCGAAGGTGAAAAGCACCATAAGCACTGCCGCAATGACTACGAATCCGGCTCCATACACGAGCTTTTTGCCGATTTTTTTGCTGGCCAGGACGCTGATCGGTATAAAGATAAACGCCGTGCCTATCAGTATAAGCATTGCAAGCGTGGTTTGCGCCTTGGGATCGATTACCTGCCTCGCCGCCAGTATATAATCGAAATAGTAGACCGCAACCCCGCTCACTATGGTTATAGCCACAATATGCAGGATATAGGTCGCCAGTATCAGCAGGTAAGGCCCGTTCTTGAAGACCTGTTTGTATGTTTCAAAGAATCCCATGGCCTTGGCAGGTTTGGTGCTCTCGGGCTCTTTGACGGTAAAAACAGTAATGAGGGCCGTTACAAGCATGATACCGCCGTAGATGATACCGAGAAGCACGAACCCGGTATTCTTGTCTTTCACAAGCCCCACTATGGGCCAGGCCGCACCCGCTCCGACAAGCGTGCCTATTGCTGCAAAACCGAATCGGTAGGCGTTGAGCGACGTCCTCTCATGATAGTCGTCTGTAAGCTCGGGGGACAGCGATGAATAAGGTATGTTGACAGTCGAGTATGCGGTGCAGAGCAGTACATATACAACGGTGGTAAATATGAACAGGGCGGTCTGGCTCATGCCCTGTTTGAAGAAAGATGGATTCGTAAACATGACAACCATCGCAATGAAGAGCGGAATAGCGCCAGCCAGCATATATGGCCTGCGCCTTCCCATGCGTGTTTTTGTCCTGTCCGAAAAATATCCGAGGATCGGGTCATAGAAGGCGTCCCATACCCTCCCTATGAAAAGTGCCGTGCCGGCAAGCCCTGCGGCAAGTCCCATTGTATCTGTGATGTAGTTTAAGAGAACAAATGCAGTGGCGGTAAAAAACAGGTTCCCTCCGAAATCGCATACACCGTATCCGGCTTTAACACCAACCGAGAGTTTCTTTCCTTCCATCAGGCACACTCCCTATAAGGATTTTCATAAACATACATGTTAAGCCCCCTTTATTCAAGCGCTCCGGTAGAGGCAAGTGCAACAAATCTGAGCGCTAATACGTGATGCCCTTATAGATAAGCCTGACATCCTTTTCCGGATCGTTAACAACTTTGGATTTCGTATTGAATATCATGGTGGCCCGCTGTCCGGCCTCATACTGAGGCCAGTTCTGCATGCCCGCATGGTTGGGATTGCCGGTGCGGGCAAATGCCACCCATGCGTCCATCATCGTATCGGAAAGGTCCATTGGGGGATCAGGGCCAACGATCTGCCGGCGTGTCGGCGAATCGAATGTCTTCAATACGAACGGCAGTTCGATTGCATGGCATGCTCCGAAATAGTCCTTTACCTGTGATTTCCAGTCAAAGCGGTACATCCAGACATCTGCATATTTCGACTGTGCTTCTGATGCCTGAATGTGCGGGATCCTGAACATCATGTCGGTTGCGGTTTCAAATGTGATGTCTCCCAGCTTTGCCTTCGGGAATTTCTTTTCATAAAAATCAAAGACCTCCTGCTCGCGTCCTTTGAGCCTCTTTCTGACCTCGGGTACTGAATTGAGAAGAGTCTTATAAGGGATAAACCTCAGCATTGAGGAATAGTTTATCCAATATCGGTATTCGTCCTGATTGGTGCCGTTAAGAAGCGATATGCCGGATGCCTGGCCGTCCTTTATCGCCTGCAACGGGTCCCTGGCAATAATGTTCCCGTCAATCACAGGGGCATAAAGAAGGTCTGATTCAAAACCTGCATCATCGATATGTTTTTCCAGGATTTCAACTATCTTTTCAATCTTTAATTTCCTAAGCCCCTCGATATCCTTAACCCCTGCAAGCTTCATAAATTTGGCTGTGGTGATCGAAGCCTTCTCGCGATCTCGGACAAGGTTGCATGCGCCGCTTTCGGCAATGGCTTTGGTGAACAGTCCTTTCGACTGCGGCAAACCCATAAGTATCATTACGAACGTGCTGCCTGCAGACTCGCCCATGATGGTAATATTGTCGGGATCGCCGCCGAATTTTGCAATGTTATTCTTGATCCATCTTAGTCCCATGAGCTGGTCTCTGATCCCGTTGTTGCCCGACCCGGCAAACTCTTTTCCGAAATCATCGAGATACAGAAAACCCAATGTACCTACCCGGTAGTTGATGCTCGCAAAAACGATATCACCCCGCTTTGATATATATGACCCGTTGTATAAAGGATCACCGGTGCCGCCCTCAACGAAGCCCCCGCCGTGTATATAGATTATGACCGGCCTTTTTTTATCATCCGCCTGAGGCGTCCAGATATTAAGGCTCAGGCAGTCTTCGTCCTGGTAAAGCAGAGATGCGGGTTCAAACTCGTCCTTGGTCTGCGGGCATGACGGGCCGAAATGGATTGCCGGCCTTACATTATCCCAGGATTCCACTTCCACCGGAGGCGCAAACCTCAGATCGCCCTTTGGAGGTTTGGCATAAGGGATTCCGAGAAACGCGCTTACCCCGTTCTCGATTTTGCAGCCTGCAATATCGCCGTTTGATGTATTTACGACCACAAGCTTCATCTGCCTTTCGGCCTGCGGATTAAAAGGGATCTGCTTGGTTGTACCGCATGACGAAAGAGTTAATATCATGATGATCAATGGGATGTTTATGAAAGTTCGCATAAAGAAACCTCCTTAAACAGACACGAGTATACGGCCGGTATAGCACAAAATAATGCAGGCCGCACGGACAAGAAAGCCCCATATACATTTTACACTGATTGCCATCAGCAGGTTGATATGCTATTTTTCCGGCCCATGAGTATATCAACCCTTATACTGGCTGCCGGCAAAGGCACCAGGATGAAATCGGAAAAATCAAAAGTCATGCATGAGATACTTGGCCATCCTCTTGTCTGGTACCCTGTGACGATAGGTCTCTCGATAGGCCCGGACATGATAGGCGTAATAGGCCATGGAAGGGAACAGGTCGGGCCTTATCTCTCATCGATGGGAATAAGAACCGCCGTACAGGACCCGCCGCTCGGCACCGGGCATGCAGTGCTTGTTGCGCGTGAGCTGCTTGTGCAACTTAATTGCGATGACATAATAATCATCCCCGGCGACATGCCTCTCATAAGGAAAGAATCGGTTGAAAGACTGATCGGTATCTATAAATCCTCCGGCGCCGAGATGGGAATACTCACGGCCAGACTGAATCAACCTTTCGGTTACGGCAGGATCATCCGCGACAGCTCCGGATACGTTACAGGAATAGTCGAGGAGATCGACGCCGACGATGCAACAAAGGCCATCGACGAGGTGAATACAAGCGTCTATATCGTGAACAGGAACTTCCTGATTGATTCTGTGGGCCGGATCAGAAACGACAATGCAAAGGGAGAGTATTATCTTACCGATATCGTGAAGATGGCAGCACGCGTAGTCGGCGCAGAGACGATGGATGCGGATGAGGCCAACGGCATAAACTCGAGAGACCAGCTTGCCTATGCCGGAAGCGTCATGCAGGAAAGGATAAACCTCGGACACATGAAAGAGGGCGTCTCGATAGTGGCCCCGGAAAGCACATGGATAAGCCCGGAATCAGTTATAGGCCGTGATGTCGAGATCTGGCCCAATGTCCACATAATGGGGAAAAGCGTTATCGGAGACAACACCGTCATCATGCCCGGTGCATGGGTAAAGGATTCGAATCTCGGGGCCGGGTGCAGAATAGGCAACTGTGCACATATTGAAGGGGCGGCGATCCCCGGGGGAAGCGTTATAGAACCTTTCAGGAGGTTATAGCCATGGTCAGGAAGATATTAATAGTCATTGTCATTTTTCTGGCACTTGCTTTCGGCGTTTACAAGTACGGCTACTACAGGGCGCAGGCATTACCTGAAAACAATCCCAGGGAATTCGTAAAGAACGGGGGAAAGCACCAGGGGCAGAAGGTTCTGGTATGCATAGGCGACAGCATAACGCATGGAAGAGTAAGTTATGACTATGTCAAACTTATAAGGGACAATCTGGCCCCGAAAGGCATAGAGGTAGTAAATGCGGGCATCAACAGCGAGACGGCATGGAACGTGCTGAACCGGATTAACGACATAATCGCCTGCAACCCGGACTACATCACGATCCTGATCGGGACAAACGACGCGAACGGTGCATTCAGCCCTGTTGTCGCTGAAAAACAGGCCAAGGAAGTAGGCCTTCCGCAGGCGCCTGACGAAGCCTGGTTCAGGGAGAATCTGACAAAACTCTGCGAAATATTGAAATCGCAGACAAAGGCAAGGATAGCACTCCTCTCAATACCGCCAATAGGAGAGGAGCCGGAGCATCCCGCATTCAAACAGGCTCAGAAGTTCAGCGCCATTATCAGAGATGTGGCTCAGAAAGAGGGTGTGACATATATACCTCTCAATGAAAAACTCACTGATATGCTTATCGCAAGCGGCCGCAGGCCAAGGTTCTCATATTCCCCGGATGACTTCTTGATGTACAGCGCCATCGCCAGGCATATTCTGCTGGGACAGGACTTTGATAAAATCTCTGAAATCAATGGCCAGTATCTGCTCACCGATCACCTGCACCTCAACGGCAGGGCGGCAGGTATAACGGCCGGATTAATAGAGAACTTTGTTCTTGGTTGAATGCTGACAACGGGAATATTATCGATTGATCAGACCGGTTATGGCATTGATGAGATAACAAGCAGAAATCTGTTTCCGAAATCAACTGCGGCTTCAATCTTCAAGGATAAGCCAGTATCCTTTGCTGCATAGGTCAGTTCCTGGGGAATGGTGTCTTTATTAGAGGAATAAGTCAGAATAACCGCTTTATCATTATTTTTCCCGAGAAGACTGACCACATCATAAGGTGAAACAACCTCCCTTACCTCTCCTTTCCCATAGAAACCCGCATACCCTCTCAGTCCGTCATTAGGAATATAAAGCAGCATTTCACGGTTTCCTGTAATGCTTAACATTTCATCCATCTGTCTGCTTATGCTTTTATCTTCGACCTCGGCTTCTGCAACCGGACCGGTAAACCACAGACACCAGGCAAGCGAGCAGAGGACTACAAAAAAAGTCCCGGTCCAGCGAAGGCTGTGCTTCCTAATCGAAACGGCTCCGGCGCAGAATGCGCTTATAGTGATCAGGATCGAAACCGAAACAACGATAAGATTTCCTTTCCATATAGCTGTCAATACCGACATGAAGGCCGACCAGAGAGCAGAGGCTGACAACATCACCCATGGAACAATCCTCATCCAGCCGCTTTCGAATATGCCCTTTTTCCATATTCCGAATATGACAAGCACGGCCATTGCCGGATAGACGGGAAGAAAATACACCAGGTCTTTCGCCTTGGAAAAAGACAGCACTACAAGCGGGGCTGTAAACAGGCACAGTAAGAACACCCCTGCCTGCTTTTTTTCATCATGCCGATATCTCCATACCATGAATATCGACAAAGGAAGGATTATTCCCCCCGGTATGAAATCGACCCATATGTTGAGCAGATAAAAGTAAAATGGCCTTTCATTGCTGAGATAGGCCGAGAGGAAACGGTTCAAATGATTTTTGATGAAAAATTCATGGATTATTTCAGGAGGAGCAGTAAGAACAAACGGGATCAGCCAGCCTAATACGGGCAAGAGAAAGGCTGCTACGGGCAGCAAGGAGATAATGTGACGAAATTCAGAAAAGCGTCTGCTTAATATGATATACAGCAAAAATCCGGAAGAAAAAACGACCAGGCCAACGAGCCCCTTAAAAAGAAAAGCCATCCCCAAAGCAAAGCCAACGGCTGCATAGGCCCGGCGTTTTTTTTCAGTTTCGGCTGAGTCCATGGCAATCCACGAGAAGAATACTGCCGCTGCCACCGCCGCCGTAAGTGCATTATCCAGCAGAATCTCGTGCGCAGTCCTGCAAAACCGCATTGAAATGCCAAGGATTGCGGCTGAAAACGCCCCGCCTTCAACACCCAGGATTTTGTTGCCCAGAAGAAAAACAAACAGCAGTGATAAAAAAGCGAAAAATACCGAAGTCAGCCGGGCGGCTGTTTCACTCGGCCCTCCTGCAATCCTGTAGGCCATGGTTACAGAAAAGGGAAACCCCGATGGCTTTTCTATAAAGGGAATTCCTGCAAGATGCGGGATGATATAATCCCCGCTGACATACATCTCACGGGCGACCTCGGCCTCCCTGAGATCATCGGGCGGCAGCAGTTCACGCCCTGTCTGGCCAATTATTATTACAGCCAAGGTTGCGAAAAGAACGACTGCAATGCGAATCAGCGAACCGTAGGCGGGAAAGGTCTGTTTGATTATTTGTTTGTCCACTATAAAGGCACGTCTAAACTAAGCAAAAGCGCCCTGTCAATATAAACAAGTGGAGGCTGTTTCTTTGATCAGGTTTTTAGAAACGAATAATACTTTTTTGTAGTTTCAAGGTAAAGATCAGTAATATGCGGGAAGTAGAATGAATCAGCTTGTTACCGGAAAAACCATTAAGCCGGGAGCGCTTGCCGGGACGGTGAAAGTCTGACCTTAAGTATCCCAGGCTTCTCAGGCAAACTGCCTAATATCGTCCTCATCCAGTTCGATGACCTGGGCCGGGACGAACCCGGATGCCACAGCAACAACACCATGCAGGAAAAAAGATATGGGCCTGTATCTGACATTCAGCCATCCCGATGTTTGCAAAAAGATGGAAAAAACAATGCGCGACTGGTAGAAAGACATCGAGACCAACAGAAAAGGACTGTTGGCCAGAAAATGATTAACATTGCCAGCCTGCCCTTAAAGCAGATGGTCGATGGTGTACACTGAAGTCTTAAAAATCATGACCAGGAAGCCATTACGGAACATACTGGTAAAACCCGCAGGGCCGGACTGCAACATGGCCTGCAGCTACTGCTTCTATACATGCAAAAATGAGCTGTTCAAAAATGCTTCGATACATCGCATGAACGATGAGGTGCTGACAGAACTCATAAGACAGTTCATGGAACAGTCGCCGCCCGAGATTTCGATTACATGGCAGGGCGGCGAACCGACCCTCATGGGGCTGGCATTCTTCCAGAAGGCGGCCTCCCTAGAAGAACACTACGGAAAGTCAAAAACGATAGGCAACGGCATGCAGACGAACGGCCTCCTCATAGACAAGGACTGGGCCGATTTCTTCAGGCGCTACAGTTTCCTTGTCGGGCTATCCATTGACGGCCCGGAGCACATCCATGACCACTACCGGAAAAGGCAGGGCGGGCAGCCGACTTGGCGCAAGGTCTGCGACAGTGCAAAGCTCATGCTCGATTCGGATGTGTCCGTAAATGCGCTTACTGTCGTAAATGACTATTCAGCGCAGTTTCCGGATGACATATACAAATTTCACAAGGGGCTCGGACTTACATACATGCAGTTCATACCATGCCTCGAAGCCGATCTGCAGACAGGACGCCCTGAGCGGTATTCGGTAACACCCGAGGCATACGGCGATTTCCTCTGCCGCATATTCGACCTGTGGATGAACGATTTCATAGACGGCAGGCAGACCACATCAGTGCGTTTCTTCGAATCGCTTCTTTTCAGTTATGCCGGCTTCGCGCCCACTGAATGCACACTGAGCCAGGAATGCGGAAACTATGTCGTTGTCGAGCACAACGGCGATGTTTTCGCCTGCGACTTTTTTGTCGATGAGGATACGAGGCTCGGGAACATCATGCATGACAGGCTCGATAACATGCTCAATTCCGAAAGGCAGACGGCGTTCGGCCGGATTAAAGCTAACCTCCCTTCCACCTGCACCAGCTGCACATGGCTCGCCCTGTGCCGCGGCGGATGCCCGAGAGAGCGCAGAACGGGAACCGACGGCGGCAGGCTCAACTATTTCTGCCCGGCCTTCAAGCGCTTCTTCACCCATGCAGATGCAAGGCTAAAGCGTCTCGTTGCCGAATGGAAACGCAGACAGGTCCCGGAATATAATCCGGCCGCCCTTGATGGCGCAAACATCGGCCGCAACGAGTTGTGCCCATGCGGAAGCGGTAAGAAATACAAGCGCTGCTGCGGCAAAGATTAAGGGATCAGACTTCAGATTTAAACTGATGACCTGATCCCTTTGAATCCGTCGAATCCCATTCAAAGTTCCCGAATGTTACCGGGCCTGGCCCGTGACGTCGGTTATCGCTTCAGGGCTGCCGAACATGGAAATGCGCTTGATGGTTTTCGCATTGAAATCGAGCGCTTTCAAATCCACTTTTCTCAGATTGAAGTTGTCGTATGTCCTGAAGTAAAAGTTGCGGTTTGTAAGGTCCTTGAATGTCACCCACTGCGTCAGTTCCTTTAGCACTGTCTTCCCGTCCGGCTGGATATCGGTTATGATACCCTGCGGGATATCGAAGGTGTTGATGATATGCTGTGCAAGGTTGAGATTTCCTTTTGCATCTGGCTGCCTGTCGGCATACCTCGTTAAAACATAAAATCTCACAAACCTGCTCGGCGGGGTGTAGTCACCGGGCAGACCGATCATTCCAGCCCCGTGACCTGTCGGAGGAACACTCTTTCCTTGAATCATTGGTGAAGAAGGATTCTCGGTTTTCATGCCGATGTACTGCCGCAGATTTGTCATCTGCCACGGGAAGTTCGGAGCGTTTGTCATGATCCCGAGCGGGTTGTCATAGACATTGCACACACCGTTATCATACTCAATGACGATCGAACCGCCAAAAGCATCATAAATAATAAAGTGAGACGGAAGCGACATTTTTATATCCGTATCCACATAGCTGAATACCCTGACATTCTGAATATTTTTTTTCACCTCGTCCACGGTGGAAAAATTGCCTAGCACCCAGTCGGTAAGATAGGTCTGGGCCAGAGCCATGGATGTTTCCCTGGGACCTACACTCTGCCATTTCATGTCGTTTTCGTACCAGAGCAGACTCATGGCCAGTCCCTTTTCATTCATACCGTCGGATGTGCCATGATCCATTCCGAAAGCCGCCACACCGACATAGCCCAACATCGTTTTCCATTTGAGCCCTTTTTTACCGTCAGGGGCCGGGCTTTCAAACGCAATATCTTTCGGGACAACTATGATGTCGTATTTCAAGTCGACCGAGAATTCCATTGAACGTGCAGCTATTATTGACCCGTCGTCAGCCGTGACGCGAAAGCTTCCGCAGGAATAAGAGGAGCCCGGTAACAATACTGTCAGAAAACAAAAGCAGGCGATTATTATCATGGTTTTTTTCATAATTTCTCCTTAACTGGTTTTATGGTGCCGGTCTTCTGCTGAAAATCACCTTCATAATATATCGGTCAAAATAAAGTATCTGATTAAAGGAATTATTTCTGCTGCGATTCCATGTTAAAAATGACCTCATGTTGCTGATACAGTAAAATATTAACGGATAAATGGCGCTTTACATTGACAGTGCAGGCTCCATTTAATAAAATGTCCAATTGCAGCTACAACTGCACAATAAAGAAATGAAAGGTGGCTTATGAAAATTTTGCAGGAGTTCATCAATGCAGCACAGGATCCAGTAATATATGCCAGGGAAAATAACATGGAAAAGAAAAAGAAGCTTATCGGCTACTGCTGCACCTATACGCCGGAGGAAATCATATATGCAGCAGGCGCAATACCTGTAAGGCTCTTCGGCATCAAATCAGGCATTGAAAAGGCCGATGCCCATCTGCAGGCATACAGCTGCTCCCTTGTCCGGGGCATCATGGAGGACGCCCTTCTCGGTAACCTTGATTTTCTTGACGGCATGGTTTTTCCGCATACCTGCGACACCATACAGCGCCTGTCCGATATATGGCGCCTTAATATCAAAACCACATGGCATAACGATATAATGCTGCCGGTCAAGCTCGATACGCAGAGTGCACGGGAATATATGGAAGATGCGCATGCCAAGTTCAGGAGAGAACTCGGGGCATGGATGGGCACCGAAATAACAGATGATGCGCTGAAGCAGGCCATTGCTCTGTACAACCGCCTGAGATCGCTTATGAAAAGGCTTTATGAAATCAGAAGCGCCAATCCTGAAGCCTTAAGCGGCCGCGATATGTATGCGGTAGTCAAGGGCACAATGGTCATGGACAGAAAGGACGCCGCAGACCTTATCGAAAAGCTTGTTGCCGAACTGGAGCAGAAAACCCCTCCCGTACAGGGAAATGCCAGGCGCCTTGTCATATCGGGCGGCATCTGCGATCATCCCGAAATATATGACCTGATAGAAAAAACAGGCGCAAGAGTCGTATGGGACGACCTCTGCACTGGTTCACGCTTCTTTGAAGGCCTTATTTCAGAAGAGGGCGATCCGATAAAGGCACTGGCGGCAAGATATTCAAACAGGACGATCTGCCCTGCAAAGCATGCATCCCTGACACTGAGAGGGGATAATCTCGTAGGTATCGCAAAAGAACACAAGGCAAACGGCGTCATATTCATATTGCTCAAGTTCTGTGACCCGCATGCCTTTGACTATCCGTTCATGAAGAAGATGCTCGATGATGCGGGCATACCTTCCATGCTGCTCGAGGTCGAACAGGAACTGCCGTCCGCCGGTCAGCTTGCAACCCGTTTCGATGCATTCATCGAGATGCTTTAGACGCCATAGACAAGGAGAAAACAATGTCTGAAGAGATAAAGAAAGACGCCGTACCAAAGGTAAAATCGATAAAGAAGATGCGGGAAATCATGACCGCATATTACATTGACGCCAAGACCGCCAGGCAGAACAACAAGAAAGTCGCATGGATAACAAGCGGCGGGCCGGTCGAACCGCTTTACGTTATGGATGTCATACCCGTTTACCCCGAAAATCACGGGGCCATGATAGGGGCATCCAAGATGGGGGTCGGACTTTGCGAAACCGCTGAAAATATGGGCTACAGCCGTGACCTGTGCTCTTATGCAAGGGCCGACATCGCATGCTCGACAGTAAACGGCGGACCGATAGGCGGGCTTCCGGAGCCTGACTTCCTCGTATGCAGCAACAACATCTGCGGGACCGTTCTCAAATGGTACGAGGTGCAGGCCCGCTATTACAATGTCCCGCTATTCATTTTCGACACCCCGTTCTGCCACACCGAATTCAGCATAGAGGCAAGGCATTATGTGGAAAAGCAGGTCCTGGAATACATAGATTTTCTGGAAAAGATGTGCGGAAAAAAGTTCGACCAGGATAAGGCAAGGGAAGTCCTGGATTATTCCTATGAAGGCCAGAGACTGTGGAGGGAAGTCCTGGAGACAGCCCGCAGCAAACCGGCGCCGTTATCCGCTTTCGATGCGTTCTTCCACCTCGCCCTCATCGTAACGCTGAGAGGCACTAAAACAGTGGTCGATTATTATACCGAGCTTATCGATGAGATGCGCCAGCGTGCCGCAGACAAGATCGGGTCAATTCCGAATGAGAAGTACAGACTCCTGTGGGACAACCTGCCGGTCTGGTACAAGACCAAATGGCTCTCGGACAAATTCGCTTCCCACGGCGCATGCCTTGTTGCCGACACCTATACATCGGCATGGTGCAAACAGCTTGATTATATTGACAAGTCCGACTTCGTTAAGTCGATGGTGGACTGCTATACAATGATCTATCTCAACATTGGTGTGGATCAGATGGTCGATACCGTAAAGGGAATGGTCGAGAAATACGATGTCGACGGTATTGTAATGCACTCGAACAGAAGCTGCAAACCGTATTCGTTGGGCCAGTACGATATACAGCGCATGATACAGAAGGCAACCGGCGTTCCCAGCGTCATGATCGAGGCCGACATGGTCGATGAAAGAAGCTTCTCCGAAAGTCAGATAGATACGAGAATTGACGCCTTCATGGAATTGATAAAGCAGAAGAAAGGTTAGAAGGAGGAAGGATTTATGTTTGAGACCAAACCCTGGACAAAGTTCTACGGCAGTGTTCCGGTAACCATCGATTACCCGAAAGTGACCCTTTATGAGGCGCTTATGAAAACAGTGGGGCACTTCCCGGATAAAACAGCATGGGATTTCATGGGCTACACCGCGACATACAGGCAGTTCGCCGAAGAGATCGACAGGTGCGCAAACGCACTGACCGCCCTCGGACTCAAAAAGGGCGACCGCATGACAATATCGATGCCGACATGCCCACAGGGTATCATCTGCTTCTATGCAATCATAAAGATCGGGGCAGTTGCCAGCATGATCCATCCCCTGTCTCCACCCAAGGAAATTGAATTCTATCTGAATGTCAGCAAGAGCACCTTCGCCCTTACAATCGATGCGTTCTACAAGAACTTCAAACAGGGTATGGAAAATTCCCCATGTAAAACTCTCGTGCTTGCAAGGATTCCGGATTATCTGCCGCTTATCAAAAAAATCGGTTTTAATCTGACCAAGGGACGAAAGATTCCCAAGGTACCTGCAGACAATCAGGTGGTCTGGTGGAAAGACATGATGAGCGCCGGCTACCCCAAAGTTGATGCAGCCAAGGCCGATCCGGATGAGATGGCGGTCATCATGTACTCTGGCGGAACAACCGGAGTGCCCAAAGGTATAATGCTTTCTCACATGAATTTCATCAGCGAAGGCATGCAGGTCGCTCACTGGGGAAAAATGGATGAAACGGATAAGATCCTTGCAATCCTGCCGATATTCCACGGATTCGGGCTTGGCGTTTGCGTAAATGCGGCATTCATGGGCGGCGGGCAGAGCATACTCGTTCCACAGTTTACACCTGAAATTGTTGCAGATCTCATCGCCAAAAAACGTCCGAGCTTCGTCGTCGGCGTTCCAACGCTTTTCGATGCGCTCACAAGAAATGAGCAGTTCAACAAGGCAGACCTGTCATGCCTGAAAGGCTGTTTCAGCGGGGCCGACACATTGCCGCGGGTGGTAAAGGAGGAATTCGAACGTATCGTTGCAAGGCAGGGAGGCAAGGTCAAACTGCTTGAAGGCTATGGACTCACCGAAGCTGTCACTGCAATCATGGCCATGCCCATGGATGAATACCGTGAAGGAAGCGTGGGAGTGCCCTTCCCTGACATGCTTGCAAAGATAGTAAAGATCGGGACGACAGAAGAGGCGCCGGTCGGGGAGGAAGGTGAAATATGCCTGGCAGGACCGGCAGTTATGCTTGGCTATCTGGACCAGCCTGAAGAGTCGGCTGCAGTACTTAAAAAGCATGCCGACGGAAAAATCTGGCTCCATACCGGCGACATAGCGACAATGGACGAAGACGGTTTCACATATTTCAAACTCAGGCTGAAGCGCATGATAAAATCCTCCGGCATGAACGTCTATCCGGCCCAGGTGGAGGAAGTCCTCAGGACGCATCCGGATGTGGATATGGCCTGCGTTATAGGCGTTCCTGACAAGGCCCAGATATCGCGCGTCAAGGCCTTTATCGTGTTGAAGGACAAGACAAAAGCAGGCCCTGATATGGAAAAGGCGCTGATTGCACACTGCCGCGAGCAGCTGCTTCTCTGGAGCTGTCCGAGGGAAATTGAATTCAGGGATGACCTGCCCAAGACGCTTGTCGGCAAGATAGCTTTCAATACCCTTGAGGAAGAGGAAAAGGCCAAGCTCAGGGCAGAAGGAAAATATGCCGGAGACTGACGGCTGAATGAAGTACCTGTTTCTTACACAACACATAAAAAAGGCGTACCTGAGCGTACGCCCTTTCTTTTCATGAACAATGCGTATGACAAAGGATAAATCTCCGAAAAAGCGACCAACCGATAATAAACCTTCACGCAGGCGCTCAAGGACCGATAAAGAAAAGGGCATAATGCGTGACAGGATTCTGGAATCGGCTACAGAGCTTTTCACCACACGCGGATATTACGGTACAACCATTGCCGATATCACAAGAAACGCAGACGTCAGTACAGGGACATTCTACCTTTATTACAAAAGCAAAATTGACATCTATAAAACTCTTCAGCTCAAAGGTCTTCACATACTGTCAGAAATGATGGAGGAAACACTGTCGAGGCCGTTCAAGGGCGCCTTATCCAGGCTGGCGGATCTGGCTCTCACTTATTACAGATTTTATTGCGAACATCATGAGTTCTTTGAAATCATCGCAGTATTAAGTGCAACCCCTGCCGAACTGAAGGAAACCGAATCGGAAATCAGTCATGTGGTTAACAAACATACATCCCATCTTATGAAAAAAATAGAGTCGGTTATTATAAAGGGCATTAAAACCGACGAGATAAAAGCAATAGATACATGGAGAATAGCAAACGTTTACTGGGGCATGATGGACGGATTGATACTGCTTGCTGAACGGCACAATCTTGAAAACGTAATAGGCTGCGGACTTGAGACATTGATAAAAGAAGCCCTTGACATGACTTTCAGCGGGATCTCGAAAAAAACCCATTAAACCTGCAACATTAAGCATGCAACTATTGCATGTTGTGTGTTTCTGGTTTAAATATGATTAGAAAACTATAATCCATCCATATAACGATTGATTTCAGAGGAGAACAATATGAAGCGAATAATCTTCAATATACCTATAGCTGTTCTTGTTTCTCTATTCCTTATTATGAATTCTTCAGGGTGCTCTCATAGCAAGGTGATCCCTTCCGGCGTTCCAGACATGGCGAAGGGCCGTATAACAAACCAGGTTATCGCTGTTACGGACAAAGGACGAATCGCAGGAAGGGTGGAGCCTGACGGGTTCCTTACATTTCTGGGAATACCGTATGCCGAACCTCCAGTCGGTGATTTGAGATTTGAAAAGCTCCAGCCCTTCAAACCATGGAAAGGCATCCTGAAAGCCCATACATTCGGGCCTGTTTTCCCGCAGTCTTATGACAAGACCGAACCGTCATCGCTCTATCTTCAGGATGAAGACTGCCTCACGCTCAACATATGGACACCCGCAGTCGATAACGCAAAGCGCCCTGTAATGGTTTACATCCACGGTGGCGGCTATCTATGGGGCTCTGGAATGGACCCTCTGTATGACTGCGGCAACATCGCCAGAAGGGGAAAGATCGTTGCCGTTAATTTCAACTACCGGATGGGCGCTCTGGGATATCTCGACCTCTCGGCAGTAGGCGGTGATGCTTATGCCGACAGCGGCAACCTTGCAGTACTTGATCAGATAACGGCGCTCAAATGGATACATGACAACATAGCCGCCTTCGGGGGCGACCCTGATAATGTGACGATCTTCGGAGAATCGGCCGGTGCAGGAAGCGTATCAACGCTCCTCTCAGTCAGCCAGGCGCAGGGGCTTTTTTCAAAAGCCATTCCGCAGAGCGGCGCCATAAGGATAACAAGGTCAAAGGAGTATGCGCAAAGCATAACCAAACGGTTTATGGAACTCGCAGGCGTTACGGATATTAAAGGCCTGAAGGACATATCTTCAAATGATTTCTTCATTGCACAGAAGAAGCTGCTCAAGGAAGCAGGCCTTGCAACCGACCGCCTGTTCGGGCCTGTCCGCGATGGCAGGGTCGTGCCGGTCGACCCGATCAAAGCGATATCCGAAGGTTCGGCAAAAAACGTCTCTCTTCTCACAGGTACGACCGAAGACGAGGCCAGGTTCTGGATAAAATATGAACCCCTTTTACCCTACATCCCTGCCTCTGTCCTTCTGACATTCACGCCTGACACCAAAGGCTGGGACTCTACAACAAAGACCAACGTAATAGATTTTTATAAGAAAAAATTTCCCGATGCAAACTCCGGTGATATCGGACTTGCAATAGCCACCGACTTTTTCTTCCGCATGCCGCAGATTCACCTGGCCGAAGCCCAGGCCGGTTTCGGCAATACCTGGATGTATCTCTTTACATGGGATTCGCCGATTGAAAAGGGTGTCTACGGCTCGCGTCATGCATTGGAACTGAGATTCGTCCTGGACAACAAGGACGCAGAGGTAGGCGACAACCCGCCTGTCAAACTCACCGAAAACATGATGGATGCCTGGATCGCATTTGCTAAAACCGGGAACCCCAACCACAAGGGCATACCGGAATGGCCCAGATACGACACGAAAACAAGGGCGACCATGATCTTTAACGAAAAGTGCATGGTCGTCAATGATCCCGGCTCCGAGGAAAGAATCTTCTGGGAGAAGACCAAACCTTCATCAAAATAGGAACCGGAATACCGGCATATCTTGTTTCGGATAAACTTGCCGACGGTCAGATTGGTTGCATATTTCTGATTTATTGATTTGACACAAGAGCTTTTGCAGGTCTATTACTGAACCATATTCAGTTAAACCCACATTTTGCGTTAGCCAATTGATTTAACCTGAAGGAGTTGACGTAAGGTAGGATAAGTGCTCCTCATTTTTGTTGATCTAAGACAAAAAGGGAGGAGCACTTAAAAGTGAAGCTAAATGATAGTAGGAAAAGGCAGTGTGAAAATCAAGTTAAGATTGAATTTACTGATAAACCTATAACGGCATGGGGCGGTATAGCAGGGATCATATCGAGGTATTTG
>DATCTV010000030.1 GCA_036567785.1 Desulfomonilia bacterium
CATCCACAGTAAACGAACCACACGACCTGATTGAAGGGATTGCGACTGTTGTACCGATGGGCATACGTTTCAATTCTTCAAATCCAAACGAACCACACGACCTGATTGAAGGGATTGCGACTGTGTGTCACCGTCCGACACTTCAATTACTGTTTTACAACGAACCACACGACCTGATTGATTCGGGCAGATAGCCCTCACCCTTCGGGCATTCTTTCAGAATGTCATTTTTGTGATGCAAAAATTGAAGGGATTGCGACAAGTATTTTCCTCCATCTACGATGGCTGAAAATACTTCATTTCAACGAACCACACGACCTGATTGAAGGGATTGCGACTATGCGGCCCGCCTGCGGGGTTTGTCTCCCCAGAGATCTTAACGAACCACACGACCTGATTGAAGGGATTGCGACGGGTCTGTCTGTATCATCTCTTTTACTCCGAGTTGCGCTAAACGAACCACACGACCTGATTGAAGGGATTGCGACAAGGATTTAATCGCACTATCCAATTCCTCATCATTTTTGGCAAACGAACCACACGACCTGATTGAAGGGATTGCGACCCATGACAGAACCTAGGAATACCCCTAACATTCCAGTTAAAAACGAACCACACGACCTGATTGAAGGGATTGCGACTCTCCAGCTCTGGCTTCATATGACCCCCCAGAAAAGATAAACGAACCACACGACCTGATTGAAGGGATTGCGACTAGCCCCAAGAACAGCTTTGATTGCCCAAAACATTACTTAACGAACCACACGACCTGATTGAAGGGATTGCGACAACAATAGGCAGCAGGGTTATTTTCTCTGCTGCCCTTGCTAACGAACCACACGACCTGATTGATTCGGGCAGATAGCCCTCACCCTTCGGGCAATCTTTCAGAATGTCATTTTTGTGATGCAAAAATTGAAGGGATTGCGACCTTCACAGTGGGCTTGCTTGTTTCAGGCTTCACAGTGGAACGAACCACACGACCTGATTGATTCGGGCAGATAGCCCTCACCCTTCGGGCATTCTTTCGGAATGTCATTTTTGTGATGCAAAAATTGAAGGGATTGCGATTCCTCTCTGCTTGAAAGCCTTCGAAAAAAATTTTTTGGTTTGCCTACTTGACTATAATTCTATATACGTTACTATGAGAAGAAACGCGGTATTTTTTATCAGACATCGGTGCTTGCAGGGTTTTTCCTTTAAGATAGCAGGAGGCTTTTTTTATGGATGAACAACTGAATTTAGGCACCATAGTTTCTGTACGTGGAAGTGTAGTGGATGCGCATTTTCCATCCAGACTTCCTTCAATTTTCAATATCCTCAGAACCGGAGACAACAACGAGATCGTAATAGAAGTAAATACACACCTCAATTCAACTACTATCAGGGGTATATCGCTTACAACTACACAGGGGCTTGCAAGAGGAGCTCAGATCATCGATACCGGCAAGCCTCTGAGCGTACCTGTCGGCAAGGATCTTCTGGGCAGGATGATGAATGTCTTCGGTGAACCCATCGATTATCTGGGAGATGTGCCGGGTGAACTCCGCTCTATACATGCCAAACCCATACCGCTTAAAGAACTGTCCGCCTCATCGGAAATATTTACTACAGGCATCAAGGCCATCGATGTCCTGGCGCCGCTTCAGCGCGGAGGCAAGGCTGGCCTGTTCGGCGGTGCAGGTGTCGGAAAGACCGTTCTGATAACGGAAATCATACACAACACGGCCAAGGCGCATGAAGGCGTCAGCATATTCTGCGGCATAGGAGAGAGATGCCGCGAAGGCGAAGAGCTTTACAGGGATATGCGGGATGCAGGGGTACTCAAAAATACGGCCATGGTTTTCGGCCAGATGAACGAGCCCCCGGGAGCGCGCTTCAGGGTCGGTCACGCGGCACTTACAATGGCAGAATATTTCAGGGAAGATGCGAAGCAGGACGTGCTCATGATGATGGACAACATATTCCGCTTTATTCAGGCGGGTTCCGAGGTTTCCGGCCTTATGGGCAGGCTGCCGTCGGAACTCGGTTACCAGCCCACGCTGTCAACCGAACTGTCCGAGCTTGAAGAGCGCATCTGTACCACCAGGTCAGGGGCCATCACTTCCATACAGGCAGTTTACGTGCCGGCCGATGATTTCACCGATCCCTCGGCGGTTCATACATTCAACCACCTTTCCGCCTCCATTGTCCTTTCTAGAAAAAAGATGAGCGAAGGGCTTTATCCGGCCGTCGATCTTCTGCAGTCCAATTCAAAGATGCTCATGCCCGGCATAGCGGGTGAAAGGCATTACAGGATCGCCCAGGAGATCAGGCGGACTCTGGGCATATATGAGGACCTAAAGGACATTATCGCGATGCTTGGTATAAACGAGCTTTCAAGGGATGACCAGCGCATGGTCTACCGGGCGCGCAGGCTGGAGAGATTCTTTTCCCAGCCGTTCTTCACTTCCGAGCAGTTCACCGGCCTTCAGGGAAGGATGGTATCGATCGAGGACACGCTTGTCGGATGTGAGAGGATATTAAATGACGAGTTTGCAGATTATCCCGAGTCAAGCTTTTATATGATAGGGACAATTGACGAGGCAAAGAAACCTTGAACGTGAAAATTCTGCTCCCATCTGAAGTGTTTTTGAAAGGTGAGGTTTCAAAACTGACCGCCGAGGCCGTAAACGGTTCGTTCTGCCTGCTCCCAAGGCATATAGACTTTGTTTCGGCCATCATTCCGGGAATCCTCATAATGGAGGATGCAGAGGCCAGGAAATCTTTCTACGCGATCGACCAGGGCATACTGGTCAAAAAGGGGGATGACGTATTCATATCGACCAGGAATGCGTTTTCGATACCTGACCTGGGAAAGGGCAGGGAAATAGTCGAAGAAAAATTCAAGATAATTGACGACCGGGAAAAGACTTCAAGGGCGGCTGCCTACAGGCTGGAGGCGGATATGGTGCGACGCCTCATGGAGATAAAGGGAAATGCCTAAAATAAGGAAACCACCTCAAAGGCGTGGAATGAAGAGAGAGGACAGGTTTGCAACCGAGGTGGGAAAAAAAGAGGCAAGAAAGATCAAAAGCGAACTTGAGCCGGATCAGACCGTCTGGTTCGGACTGGGGATGTTCGGGATTATAGGCTGGTCGGTCGCTATCCCAACCCTTATCGGTGTGGCCTTGGGCTTATGGATAGACAGCAGATGGCCAACGCAATATTCCTGGACCCTGATGCTTCTTGTAACGGGTCTTGCACTGGGCTGTCTGAACGCATGGTACTGGGTTAAAAAAGGAGGGATTACAAAAGAATGAATCCTGTGCTTTTGCTGCTTATATCATTTCTGGGAGGTGCCTTGCTCGGGGCGTTTTATTTCAACAGCCTGTGGAAAACGGTCAGAAAGGTGACCGATGAAGGCAAACAGGGGATATTCATGATAACCGGGTATTTCATCAGAACAGGTGTTGTGCTTGCAGGTTTCTATATAATCATGTCCGGCAGTTGGGAAAGGATGGTTGCCGCGCTCGCAGGTTTCATTCTGGTGAGGGAAGTCATGAAGCGTGTTTTTGGCGCAGAAAAGGCGGTCTAATAAAGTAATATGGAAATTTTATCACTCAATCAGATAAGCCCGGACCAGGTTATCCTGTGGCACTGGCGGTTTATTACGATTAACGCAACCCTCGTTTTCACCTGGCTGGTCATGGCGATCCTGATTCTGACCTCGTGGCTCGTTACAAGAAATGTTACATCGAGTGAAAATATATCAAGATGGCAGGGTTTGCTTGAAGTGGTAGTTACTGGTATTCGAGAACAGATCAGGGAAACTTCGCACGGCGACCCTGATGAATATACAGCCTTTATAGGCTCGCTATTTCTCTTCATTGGGTTGTCTAACTTTATGATGTTTGTCCCTGGTTATGTGGCCCCTACTTCGTCTCTGACAACCACCTGCGCACTGGCGATATGTGTTTTCATCGCCGTGCCTTTTTATGGAATCAAGAATCAGGGTGTTGTGCATTATCTGAAGGAATATTTCCAGCCCACGCTGATATTTTTCCCGTTTCATGTAATGGGCGAGATAACAAGGACGCTGGCGCTCATGATTCGTCTTTTTGGAAACATGATGAGCCATGACAAGGTAATAGGGATACTGCTGGCGGTAACGCCGTTTCTGTTCCCGGTCGTGATGCAGTGTCTAGGGCTTTTGATAGGTATGGTTCAGGCCTACATCTTTGCAATACTGGCCATGGTATATATAGCATCGGCATCCCAGGCCCAGGAGGAAAAGCATCAGGCTGCAGTGTGATAAAGGTGTAGAGATAAATAAATAAGGGAGACAGGTTATGGACAGTGTAACATGGATCGCCGTTGTTTCAATCATTTCAGCCGGGCTTGCCATGGCAATCGGTTCTATCGGTCCTGCACTTGGAGAAGGGACAGCAGTGAGCCAGGCTCTGAGTGCCATTGCCCAGCAGCCTGATGAGAAAAATTCTATCACGAGAACGCTCTTCGTAAGTCTTGCCATGATCGAGTCGATTGCCATTTACTGTTTCGTCATCTCGATGATCCTCATATTCGCAAATCCGTTCTGGGATCATGCCACAAAGGCACTGAAATAGACGAAAATGCATATCGACTGGTTTGTCCTTCTCGCTCAGATAGTAAACTTCATGATCCTTGTCTGGCTTCTGAAGTTCTTTCTCTATGGAAGAATAATCAAGGCCATAGATGAACGTCAGGCAAGGCTTGCCGCTGCAAGGGAAGAAGCCGACCGCATGAAGAAAGAGGCCGAGGATGCAGCAAAAGAATATGAGAACAGGAACAGGTCTCTTGATGAAAGGATGTCGGCCATGCTTGATGATGCCAGAGTAAAGGCTGAAGCAGAGAAAGCCGAACTTACCGAACGGGCAAGGAATGAAGTGGATGAACTGAAGAAGGCATGGAAGGATACCCTGACAAGTGAAAAAACGGCTTTCCTGAATGACCTCAAATCAAGAGCGGGTTCTCATGTCCAGGAATCGGTGAGGAAGATATTGCGTGACCTTGCCAACATCAGCCTTGAGGAGCAAATTGTCCTTTCATTTATGGACAGGTTGAAGAATGCTGACGCCGGAACGCTTGAGATGCTCAGGCAGGCTGATCAGGAGACAGGTGTAACAGTCAGGACTTCCTTCGAGGTCGAAGAAGAGCTGGAGAAAAAACTGGTCAGATATTTAAAATCGCTCGTTGCGGAAGGTGTCCCACTTATTCATGAAGTCATACCCGATGAAATTGCAGGCATTGAACTCGTATCTACGGGAAAAAAGATTTCATGGAGTGTCGGAGAATATCTTGAGGATCTGAAACAGAGGTTTAGTGAGGCGCTGAAGGAAGATATCCCCGATGCGCCTCAGACTGTAACTTCCTGAAAAGGCAAGGAGAAAAGACATGGGAGCGGATGCGGGGGCTCTGGACAATGTCCTTAAAGATACATTTACAAGGCTTAAAAGCTCGCTAGACGGCTACCAGCCCGAGATAGCCGCAGAAGAAGTTGGAACCGTCACCTTTGTCGGTTCCGGTATTGTTCTTGTGAAAGGCCTTTCCGGGGTCAGATCCGAGGAAATTGTCCATTTCCCCGGTGATCTTTACGGACTCGTATTCAATGTGGATGCAAATGATTCAGGAATAATAATGCTTGATTCGACAGAGACGCTCAGGGCAGGCGACGAGGTAAAACGCACAGGCCGGGTCCTTGATGTTCCAGTCGGTGAGGCTTTTCTTGGCCGGGTCGTTGACGCAATCGGCAGGCCTCTCGATGGATTGGGCGAGGTGCATGGCAGTGAAAGGATGCCGGTTGAAAGGCTGGCACCGCCCATAATGCACCGCGATCCTGTAACCGTTCCTCTTCAGACCGGGTTAAAGGCAATAGATGCGCTCATTCCAATAGGAAGGGGGCAGCGTGAACTGATTCTCGGTGACAGGCAGACAGGCAAGACCGCTATTGCCCTGGATACGGTAATCAACCAGAAAAACACCGGCGTGATATGCATTTATTGCGCAGTCGGAAAGCAGGGGGCGGACGTTGCAAGGACAGTTGCCGTGCTGAAAGAATATGGTGCCATTTCATATTCAATAGTGGTGGTGGCGTCAGGGGAAGATGCGGCGGGCCTTCAGTATGTCGCGCCGTATGCTGCTACGTCCATGGCCGAATACTTCATGTCAAAAGGGAAGGATGTGCTTATCATCTATGACGACCTTACAAGCCATGCCAGGGCTTACCGGGAACTTTCACTTCTGCTCAGGCGTCCGCCGGGCCGTGAGGCGTACCCCGGTGATATATTCTATATTCATTCGAGGCTTCTGGAGAGGTCGACGCACCTCAGGAAGGAATATGGCGGCGGTTCGTTGACGGCGCTGCCGATCATTGAAACAGAGGCAGGCGATATTTCATCATATATCCCGACAAATCTTATTTCCATTACCGACGGTCAGCTGTACCTTTCCACCGGCCTTTACCAGAAGGGTGTGCTGCCGGCAATAGACGTAGGCAAGAGCGTGTCGCGGGTCGGCGGCAAGGCGCAGCTCCCTGCATACAGAGCCGTCGCTGGGGATCTTCGGATATCATATTCCCAGTTCGAGGAGCTCGAGAGCTTTTCCCGCTTCGGAACAAGGCTTGATGAGGCGACGAAGAAGACGCTTGAAAGGGGCTGGCGTGTACGTGAAGTTCTGAAACAGCCGCAATTCAAACCTATTCCGGTTGCAGAACAGATTGCTGCCATGCTTGCTGTCACCAACGGGGCATTTGACAATGTTCCAACGGCAAATGTTAGTGAAGCTGAAAATGCGCTCAGAAAAAATGTTAAAGAGAATCAGGGCAGCATCTGTTCTCAAATTGAAAACGGAAACAAGCTAACCGATGAAAACAGGAAGGTGCTTCTTGATGAAGCAGTAAAAGCCTCTGCTCAATTCTCGGAATTGACTGAAGATGGAAACAGTTGAAACGCTGAAGAAAAAGATCAAGAGCACGAATGACCTTCTTGGTGTCGTGAAGACCATGAAGGCGCTGGCCGCTGTCAGCATACGACAGTTCCAGCGTTCGGTCGAATCCCTTTCGGACTATACGAATACTGTTGAAATGGGACTTGAGATTGTATTGAAAGGTCAGATTGAGCCTGTAGAAAAGACAAAAAAACCAAAAAGCATAGGGGCTGTTGTTTTCGGTTCCGACCAGGGGCTCTGCGGGCAGCTGAATACACTGATTGCTTCTTATGCGGCGCTTGAAATTCAGATGACGCAGGTGGACTTCGACGAGGTGGTGTTGATCACTATCGGGGAAAGGGCAAGGGATTACCTTGAACTTGCCGACCTGGATGTCATTGAGAGTATTACCACGCCAAGCTCGATATCGGGAATAACCCCTGCGGTTCAGGAGCTTGTGATGATATTGTACGACTGGCACTTCAACCAGAAAGTGGAGCAGATTTACCTGTTTTTCAACAAGTACGTATCAGGTTCGAATTACAAACAGGAAGGTATAAGAATCCTGCCGATTGACCGGGAATGGCTTAATAAAATAAAAAACCGAAAATGGGATTCGAGGACGCTTCCGTTTTTTTCAATGAAAAAGGAGATATTGTTTCATCATCTGATAAGGGAGTATCTTTTTGTAAGTCTGTACAGGGCCTTTGCCGAGTCACTTGCAAGTGAAAACGCCTCCCGCCTCGCTGCAATGCAGAGTGCCGAAAAGAATATCGAAGAAAGACTTAATGAACTTAATCTGAGTTATTTCAGGCAGCGCCAGTCGAAGATTACAGAGGAGCTTATCGATATAGTATCCGGATACGAGGTGCTGAAAAATTCCTGAAGTGTCAGAATCAGACGCCAGGTATTTTAGTCCTGAAAAGAAAGAAGACGGCTCCGAGCAGGCATAATCCTGCCCAGATGTAATCTATGGAAGGTTTTTCCTTCAGATATATTATGGAAAAGGGCACAAACACGGAAAGTGTTATGACTTCCTGCAATATCTTGAGTTGTCCAACATTCATTACATGATGCCCAATCCTGTTTGCGGGAACTTGTATCATGTATTCGAATAAGGCAATGCCCCAGCTTAACAGCGCGGCTATAATCCAGGGTTTGTGAGAGAGGTTTTTAAGGTGGCCGTACCAGGCAAATGTCATGAAGATGTTACTGAAACACAATAGTATAATGGTTGATAAATAAGTTTTCATTGTTTTCCTTCTTGATGCAGCCTGTCGATTTAAAAGACGGCATTTGTTTATCAAAATAATTGTTAATGTCAATAAAAAATCAGTTCAGTCTTGCAAGAATGCTATTTATTGCTGTAAACTAGTATATAAGGGTATATAAACAATCAAAGCATTTTTAAAATTGAGGAGGAACCTGATGAAAAGATATTTGATGGCATCTGCAATATTTTTGGTTTTGATAACCTCACCATGTTATGCAGGAGTTAAAGCCGGTAGTATTTCTGCAGGGTTCGAAGACGGATGGTATGTTTTTGACGGGCAGGAAGATATTACCAACACGACTCAGGCAGGCATCTGGGTTGGTTATGATGCAACGAAGAATATAGGTATTGAAGCTAAATTAGCATACAGCGGAACATTGAACGATGACGAGACGCAGAAGGTCAGGGTCTGGTCATACCGCGCAGAAGGGTTGTACTACTTTATGCCTGATGCGACATTCGTTCCTTATGGTGCGGTCGGGGTGGGCTGCAGATCAACCAGATTCACAAACGACACACTGGATGTCGATGCATATACAGGAGGCGACCGCAACTATCTGACAGTGGATGTTGGTCTGGGTGTGAAATATTTCATAACCGATTATCTTGTGGCGAGGCTTGATGTCAGAGATGTAATGCTTCCCAGCAGGTATAAAGATGATTTTCTTAACAATATTGAAGCAACCCTCGGAATCGGTTTTTATCTGGCTAAAAAACCGAAAACGGCAGCGCCGGAACCAGCTGCTGTTGCAGCCCCTGAACCCGCTCCTGAAGCAGTCGTGGCTCCTCCAGTGCCCGAACCGGCTCCTGTTCCGATAGTGGAGAAGCCAGCCCCGGCCCCTGTCGTCAACGAGGTGGAGAGAAAGATAGTCGAAAAGGGAAAAGCTACGCTTGATGTAAGGTTCAGGACAGCAAGCGCCGAGATAGATACCATGTATACTAACGACTTGAAAAGCTTTGCGGATGTCATGAAGAAGCATCCAGAACTTAAGGTTTATATAGAAGGCCACACGGATAATATCGGACCCTCTGACTACAACAAAAAGCTGTCGCAGGCACGTGCTGAAAATGTAAAGAAATATCTTGTCGAAAAGCTAGGAGTTGATGGCTCGAAACTTACGGCAATCGGCTACGGTGAAGAAAAACCTATAGCCAGTAACCAGACTGCAGAGGGCAGATTAAAAAATCGCCGTGTTGAAGCCGTTGTTGAATATGATAAGGTCAAAGACGTGAAAAAATAGTTTTCCTCCCCGAATAAAGAATATTTCCAACGCCTCCCGGATGTTATCGGGAGGCTTTTTTATACATACATCTTGGAATATGGATTGGCTTTAGTGTAATTACAAATTACAGGCGGTTCGGATAAAGGAGATTGCAGCAATGAGGAAGTGTTCTGTTTTTATCGTATATATTATCTTCCTGGTCTTCTCAGGCTGCTCAGGTGGCGATGAGATTTCTTCATCATCAGAACAAAGCTCTCTTGAATTTGTTACAGACATACCAGCCCTTTATTCAAACGTGTCACAAATAGAAGTAAGTGTATTTTATGAGCCTGATGCAGAGCCATATGTAGGAAATACACAGAATGGTTTTGCGTACTGGAGCATACTTGAAGCAAACATGGCAGCACTCTTTGAATCAAGGTCATTGATACCTGATATATACGTACCGAGAACTGTCCGGGAGATGACGGAAATTCCGGATCAGAACAAAACCTCCTGGAGTGCTCAGGATGTCTATGATCTGGCCAGGTCTTTTATTACAGGTTATTCATCTTCGCCCACGGCATGTTTTTATGTTTTCTTTGTCAACGGAAATTTAAGCGAGGACGGCAAAATTGAAACCTCTGTGATAGGCGCATCGATTACGGGAACTTCCATTATAGTAGTGTTCAAGGATGTCGTAAAATCAACGGGGGCTTCTCCAACACTTGTGAAATATGTCGAGCAGACTACCCTTGTTCATGAATTCGGACATGCAATGGGGCTTGTGAACAACGGTGTTCCGCTTAGGAGCATGCATCAGGATACTGCGCACGGCCATCATTGTACGAATAATGATTGTGTTATGTACTGGCTTAATGAAGGCCTTTCCGACCTCATGTCCTTCGTACAGAGATATATGGCAACCAACGATCCGGTAATGTTCGGACAGGAATGCCTGAATGATGCAATAAATTACAATCCATAAACGAGCAGTAGTTTAAACGGGAATAACTTCTTGAAACAGTGGATTTGAATATTATGCCTGTCTTGTCACGGATTGTTTTTCTAAAACCTCTGCGTCTCTTCCCGCAAGCTCTTCTTCGAGCGCACGACCTATGCCCGATGCCCCGCCGGTGATTATTGCCACCTCATCATAGAATGTTCTGAGAACGGATTTTTCAATATCTCGTTCCCCTTATCAATTGATCACGGCTATTGCCCTTGCGGGCGAGCCGTCTGAATTCATAAGCTTAAGAGGGAAACAGCAGAAAATAAAATTCTTTCCCGTCAATTCAGATAAATTTGAAAGATTTTCTATGATGACAATGTTCCGGCTCAGAAATATCTTATGGATCCTCATGTCTTCTGTATCCGGCGGGTCAATCGAGATCATATCGATGCCGATGCCTCTGAGGTTGAATCCTGCGAGCCATTCTGCAGACTCTGTTGAGAGGACCGGGTAACCTTTGAAGTAATTATCTCTGCCCCAGTATTTTCCCCAGCCCGTGTGCAGAAGAATGAACTGTTTTTTAGTAACAAGCTCCTTAAAAACCAGAAGTTCGTCTAATTCTATACTGTGGTTTTTAACGGCTTTCCGGCTCAAATCGATCACAGCGCCTTTTCCGATAAAATGGCCGGCACCCAGATCCTCAAGGCATGGCGCACCTCTCAATATATGAGATGGCGCATCCATATGCGTACCTGTGTGAGAATACAGTGTGATCTTCTTTTCTGCAAATCCGCACCCATCGATGGTGCAGGGGTTTGATATCACAGGCTGTTCTGTTCCGGGATAAACGGGCATGTCTTCGGAAATAGTCCTGCTGAGGTCTATAACCTGGCCAATGATCATATTTTCTCCCATCAGTTTTTTAAGTCTGGTAATAATTGAAAGACGAGCAATATTATTACCAGCGGTTCCAGTTATGGTCCAGCTTTCCAATACCGTCTATGTTTACGGGTACGCCTCTGACCATGGCAGTCCCTTTCAATTCGAACAGCTGCTCGTAGTAGTCGATATGGATATACTCTATCAGAGGAGGGATTCCCATGCGGGTATGGTGTCCTGCGAGAGGGGTTATGACAAGATCGATATCAGGAGATTTGACAGACCAGGGTTTATCAGGCTGTGACGGATCAAATCCGAATTGTGCCGGTGAAAACAGATAGCTCATATTGTTGCCGTCCCACAGACATGTGTAATGATGGGGAACACCAGCATCGTAATGGCAGCTCAGGACGACCCCGGCAATATTCCTGCCCCAGAAATGAAGCCAGTGCGCTGTCGAATGCCGGGGCTGCACGCCCCAGTTGTGTTCATGATAACCGCTGCCTTTCAACTGGTATTCCGATCCGTCCATGATTATCGTGCCTGTGGCCTCATTTTTTATGAACTGGTTTATAGTATAGTCGATATGCTGTGTAAGCAGATGGTTCACATGAACCGGTGCGAGAGGGATATGAAAGCACTGGGCCTTGACCTTTTCGGTAGAGACGTCGATTATCCAACCCTGTTCCGCACTTCCTGAAAATCTCATATATCCCCATTTGCCGCTGGCGGAAACCTTCACGCGATCACCTGGTTCTGAAATGAACGAGCCCATGTGTTCTTCTGTAAAACGCCTGTTATTCTTGTAGTCGATTATCTTGATCGAGACATAGCTTATCGGGAAGGCCCTGAGTGCCAGAAAGACATAATAAATCTTCTCCTTGACATCGATGCCTTCGAAATACCACCATTCTTTTTTTCTCAATAAGCCTTTAATGCCGAAACGGGATGTGTCGATATCAACGTGTCCTTCGTTTTTCATGCAGGCTCCTTAAAGTTTTTCCTTTATAAATGCAGCAGCTTCCAGCATGGAGTCAAATATGAAATCGGGACCTGCTTCTTCCAGTTCCTCACGTGTGCCGTATCCATAGGTTACCGCCGCAGTGATTATGCCGTTTGCCTTTCCCCCCATTATATCATGCTTTCTGTCGCCTATTATCATGGTATTTTCAGGACTGAGGTTTTCCCTGGCGATAATGTGTTCTATCAGACGCGCCTTATCGGCGAGGCTGCCATCCATCATGCTGCCATAAGCGACATCGAAATATTTCATGATGTCCATGAATTCGAGGATCCTTACTGCATAGACTTCGGGTTTTGAAGTTGCAAGCATTATCTTACGGCCGGTATTTCTTATAGTTTCGAGCGCTTCGGGTATTTCTGGGTATAGTATGTTTTCATACATGCCTGTATCTCCGAACCTTTCTCTATAGTGGGCGATTGCATTGGTAAGTATCTGTTCATCCGACGTGTCAAGAATCTTCGAGAACGAGGTTTTCAGAGGTGGTCCGATAACCCATATCAGGCTGTCAGTATCATGGGTGCCTGTTCCCATTTTATCGAGGGCATATTGAATGCATCTTATGATGCCTTCTTTCGGGTCTGTGAGAGTGCCATCGAGATCGAACAGGATTGTGGTAATGTCTTTCATGAGTATTCTGGTTATTATGAGGAGTATAGAAAAATCTTTTTTTGCTGAATCAAAAACTGGTGCCGAGGGAGGGAGTTGAACCCCCGACACGGGGATTTTCAGTCCCCTGCTCTACCAACTGAGCTACCTCGGCACACCGGAGTTGTCTATTTAATTTATGAATTATTGTCAAGAAATTTTATCTTCTCCAAAATCAAAACTGGTACCTTTGTTTGCGCCCTGCCTAAGCAAATCATCGACCGATGACTGCCCAAGTTTCTGCTGATTTTTTGCGCCGAGTGCATCCTTTGACATATCACTGACCCTGTTGATTAGAAATCCTTCATCACCTGTATCCAGTTCCGGCTGCTTTGTATAAATATTCAGTTTCATCTTTACCTGGGTCATATCTTCGCCGCAATTCTTGCATCTGTCCAGATAATCAAAACTCGTATAACCGCATCTTGTACATTTCATATATTGGACCTCCTTTATTGTTACTTCTTCTATCGGTCAAAGATATAAATTTCATTAACCCGATATTTAATCATTCGCAATCGCAACTTTCTTCTGAAAAAGTATTGTTCACCACTAAGAAAATTATTGGGAGATATATGAAATTGTTTGCCATGCAACATGTTTTCCCTTAAAATTAGGTAAGGAAATCATGAAATTACTGAAATGCCTCAAGGCATATTAATTGCATGATATGTATTACTTTTTATTTGTTGTTTATCGTATATTTATTAAAATGCCAGTTCCATGGTCCGGAAAAATCAAGACCTTTTGATAACTGGTATTACTAAGAGGGCAAGCTCTTAACAAAACTGATGGTTATTTGCCGGAAACTGTCTCCGGCAGAGTTAATTTATGGTTCAAGGAGGCGGCAATGCAGAAAAGTTTAATTTCAAATATTTTCACTGTCCTGGTACTTGTTTGTATATTAATATTTACTGCCTGCTCATCATCTCATGATAATTATACAGAAACCGACAATCCTGTTCCGGGAGAATCAAACAAAAAGGCAGATGCGATTATTGCAGCATTGAACCAGCAGGGATTTCAGGCTGTGAAGCAGGTTACCATCAACGGTGATGTGGGCATACTGGCAAAACATTCAATATGGCCTCAAAAAAAATGTGTAGTCCTTACAGGCAAACCCTATAGTCTCGGCTATCAGATGGGGAGACTTCTCCCTGGCGGAACATATAACATGGTGAAAACCTATACGGAGAACCTGCTTGAAGAATATGCCTATGTTAAGAAAGGAACGGCATTATTCAATACTGTTAAAAATATGGCTACCGCCCTTGCAAAAGCGGCTGTCACTGAAGATAATGCAATACCCGATTACCTGCTGGAAGAAATGAAAGGGGTTGCTGACGGTGCTAATTCAGCTAATTCATCCTTCAAGCAGATAACCGCCGATGACGTGCTTGTACTTAATGAGGGTCTGGACTCGCTTTATTCGATACTTTTCACCGGGAAGCTTCCGAATACTCAGGGCGCTACAAAAGATATACTGGGATGCAACGGGTTTGTCGTGTCCGGCAATGCCACGGTTGGCGGCAAGGTCTATCACGGAAGGGATTTCATGTTGGCCACCGGCGGTGTTTATCAGGACGAGGCATTGATGACGATCTACATCCCGGATAATGGCAAACCATTCGTTACGCTGGGTGCTCCCGGCTTTGTAGGGCAGACGGCAGGGATAAACAGCCAGGGGCTATCAATGGGTGTTGATGTGGTATTCAGCGGTGCGACAAGGGAAACACCCGGCATGGGATGCCTTCTTGTCATTCGCGATATTATCCAGAACAGCTCAAACCTCGATGAGGCTGTAGAGAGGATGAAGTCCCAGAACAGGGGCGTGTCATGGGTTTACGTTATTGCAGATGATGAAAAAAGCTTAAAATACACAAATGGAACAGTAGTCGAAGAAGGGATGGCGGTAGATAAAAACGGCAAGGAAGTTGGCGGTCCTGATATCCTGAAATGGTATACACAACAGTCTTTGAAAGATCTTATAGAAAAACTGCCCACTGATGAACTGCCGGAAAGAGGTGTGATGACAAGGCCTCAAAACTGGGTATATCCTGCCGCATTCGAGGGGCTTGAGGATTTCCCGCCGCAGATAGAAACGTATGATGATGTAGTGATCGCCGCCAATCACTATATAATCCCCAGGATGGTATTTACTACGTTTTCTCCCTGGATACAGTTTCTTCAGAAGAACTACTGGAAGACATCCAGGACCCTTCTAAGATACAGTGACCTTACAAAGAGGGTATCCGATAAATACGGCCGTATAGATTTTGCAACTGCCCGGGATCTGATAGACTTCATGAACCCCAACAGGGAAGAGGAATCCCTGAGAAACGGTTATGAAGGCTGGACAAGATACAAGGTGGATGGCGAAATCGAAGGCCATCATGACATATTCGACAATCAGGAACTGATTATGGAATGTCTTTACGGCTATTACCGGGCAGATGAACCCTGGGTCAGGATCGACCTGAAACCGTTTATCGATATTTCAGATCACTGAACAGATTCTGCGCTTTCTTTCAGAGAAGAGTCCTGGGCATATATTTTCCCCGCTCTGTTTTCTTCTCTGATTTTCCATGAATCAATATTTGGGGTTTTGACAAGAAGCTTTTCCAGGACTTCCGATCTGGCTGACTTGAACCAGTGCTTTCTCACTTTTCCATTTCCGTCAAGAAGCATTACTCTGAATGATTTGCTGTTATTGCGTATGGATGCTGCTGTGGCTATGTCGGTATGAAAACTGGAATCGTATTCTTCAACGGGACATGAAACAACGGTGATAATGTTTGCGTCGGATAAAGCCAGCTTCCTGATTTCATCATACTGTTTTTTAAAATCGGGATTATTCATATCAGGTGTTTCGACTAGCAGAATCATTGGCTGTTTGTCTGATTCCTCATATGTGCTGGCATAATCAAGCAGTTTTGTTGATCTGTAGCTGTTTCCCTCATGATCCATGAATGTGAAATCCACCATGTCGGGTACGGGTTCGCTGGGCCCGGACATCAACAATACTGCAGCAACGATAAGTATAATCATAATTTTAATTCTGACTCCTGATTTTGAATATCGGAATTAATGTAAGTAATGTTTAATTTCAAGAAAGTTTTTCAATCACGGATGGCAAAATCGTTTATGATGATGTAAAATTATTGTAAGGCAAAAACTATGTGGACTTTTGATTACATAAGGCGTTCATGCAGATTCGTGGCTGAGAACTCGGAATTTGTGCATATCAGGCATGATAAAATCGATGAATATGCAATGAGGCTTGCGAGAACCAGACCTGACAAGCCGCAGATGGATATAAACTGCCATTATATCGGACATGGCGATGATACGGTTGCTTTTTTTGTAATACTCAATTCGATAAATTTCGGCTCGGGTTATTTCCCGTATTTGAAAAAAAGGCCCGGCATGTCCGGATATTATACGATTGCATCGGAATTGAATGACTTTTTTAAAAAAGCCCCGCTCAGGGCAGGGGACCTGCTGAATATAACACCGGGTGATTGTGCGGCGATGCTGGGACAGGATGCTGATAATCACATTGTACGCGAACTGATGGAGCTTTATGCCATTTCCCTGAAAGATCTGGCCAATTATGTAAAAGAAAACTATGATTCAAGCTTTACAAAAATGATAGAGGCTTCCGCTTGCTCGTCCGAGAGGCTGGTTGAAATCATCTCGGGGATGCCTTTCTTTAAGGATACGGCGGAATACAAAGGTACACAGGTCGCTTTCTTCAAGAGGGCGCAGATACTTTCACTTGATCTTAATATAGCATTTGACGGACAGGGCATCGGGAGGTTCGATGATCTCTATAAGCTGACAATGTTTGCAGATAACCTTGTACCGCATGTACTCAGGCTCGACGGGATACTCGAATATGAAGACAGTCTGGCTGAGAAAATTGACAGTTCTGAACTTATATCATCAGGTTCCCCCGAAGAGGTTGAAATAAGGGCTTGCGCCGTCGATGCCGTTGAAAGGATCTCACAGTTGATGGGTGGGTATTCAAAGGGTGCAACACCTGCAGTTGTTGACAATATTCTCTGGCATAGGGGGCAGCAGTCCTATTATAAAAAGGCAAAACCAAGACACAGGACCCGTACGGTGTTTTACTGAATTTTCCGGGCAGTTATTAAACTATATGAATCTGAAAAAAAACCTGCTGTTCCTGATATTTTATCTTGTGTTGTCCGGACAGGTACTGGCATCGGAGAAGATTCTGGCAGTTGGGATATGCGGAAAAAAGCCTGATATGGACAGTATCCTTTCATGCAAAACCCGGGCTGAAAAAATTCTTGCCGGTACGGTCTTCAATTCGCTTTTCAAATATTCTCCCGGAAGTCCGAATTCAATCGAAGCTGAACTTGCCGAAAGCATACCAAAGCCCAGAATGTTGAACAGCAGGCAATACTGGACAGTGACAATTAAAAAAAATGTGAAATTTCACAGATTATCAGGTGGACAGGATTATGAACTTGAGGCTGAGGATGTCGCATTCTCTCTCGAGTTGCTTGCAGGTTCGGATGACAGCAGGCTTCTTTCCGGCATCGAGATACGCAAAGAATCAAGGTATGAAATAACCCTTATACTTGATAAGCCTCTTTCCCCGGATTTCTTTTTACCGATGCTTACCGGTTACAACGGGGTCTATATATTCAGCAGAAAAATTTTTGAAGGGAAAGGCATGTTTTCAGGGACCGGACCGTTTATGGTTGCCTCCGGTATCGGAGAAGACAGCCTGTACCTGCGGGTGAACAAGTCCTATTTCAAGGGGATGCCGGTTATTGACAGTGTCAGATTTGTTTTTGGTCCCGACATATCAAAGATGGAACATTCATTGTCAGAGGGCTATCTGGACGTATTGATACCGGCGGATGATTTTTCAGACAAGATAGATGACAAAGGCAATGACAACTTTAAACGGCTGTATTTCCGTAACGGCTGGTTAATCTATCTCGGCTTTAATATCGAAGCAGGCCCCTTTAATGATAAGGGGCTTAGAAAGATAACAGCAGAAAATATTGACAGGGATGCCTTCTGTTCAAACATAGACGGATGCGAGAGTTTGTATGGTCTGTGTCCCCTAATCACTACAGCCGGTTTGACCCGGGATGAAATTATCAGGCTCGGTCTTGATTACGGGCTCAGTGACAGTTCACGTAAAGCTCTTCCTGTAAACACTGGTGAACAGGTTGTCTTATGTGTTAAGAGCAGGGAAATTCCTGATGAAATAATTCATAAATTACGGGATATACTGAAAAAAATGGGATTCAATTTATCAGCAGATGATCCGGAAGACGTCATTACAACATGCCGTGATGATGCTTGTGATCTTAAATTGCTGTCTTTCGAAACTACCGGTAGTATCCAGAAATTGCTGGGTATCTTGATGACTGAGAATGGAATCGATAAGAAATACAAATATCTTGTTGAAGCATCGGAAAGAATAACCTCCAACGCCAGGCAGACAGATTTATTAAAACACATTCAAATAAAAATACTGGCTGATATCGATATCCTGCCTCTCGTATTCATAAGGGAATATGCCGTGTTAAAGAAAGATATCGATCTTGGTTATGATTGCACGTCTCAGCCGTTTTTCATTGTGATGGAAAAAACGCGAATTGCAAATTCAGGCAATCAATAGGGCAGGGGTATCAATGTGGACGTAAGAACAAAAATATGATAGCTCCCTGATTTGAAAGTAACCGTGAAAATCTATCCTTAAGGAGGGAATCATGAAAATCTTCAAATCGTTTTTATTGTTCATGCTTGCAGGTTTGATTATATCAGGCTCTGCGTTTTCGGCAGAGCAGTTGAAGATTACGGTATTCACCGATGCCACATGGCCGCCGATGGAAATGGTTGACAAGAACAAGAATATTGTCGGATTTGAGATAGACCTGTTCAATGCGATAGCAAAAGAAGCAGGATTCATACCCGAGTATAAAAATACTGCATGGGACGGAATATTTGCCGCAATGAAGGGCAACAGGTACCCCAATGCCTGCGCGCTTTCCTCGATAACCATTACCGAAGAAAGAAAAAAGACATATGACTTCTCCGATCCGTATCTTAACGTAAATCAGGTTCTGGTCATTCCCAAGGCATTGAACGTCAAATCCATGAATGACATGAAAGGAAAGAAGGTCGGCGCTCAGATCAGCACCACAGGCGCCATGGAGTTGAAGAAGGCCCAGGGTGTTGTAACAAAGACATATGATGAAATAGGGCTAGCATTTGCGGATATGGCCGCCGGCAGGATTGACGGTGTTATGTGCGACACTCCGGTTGCAAGAGATTATGCCCTCCACAAGGCCGAGTACAAGGAAAAATTCAAGATAGGTCTGGAAATACCGACAAACGAACAACTCGGTGTAATGATCAAGAAGGGCGACAAGAAGATTCTGGATCTCGTTAACAAGGGACTCAAGGCTGTCAAGGAAAAAGGCATAGACAAGCAGATTGAAAAGAAGTGGCTGTAAATCCTAAGCAACAGAAAGATCAGCCTGTCCAGGTGATAGAGGTCGGGGATGGCGTAGCCATCCCCGTGAAATCGGACGCGGGACTGTTTACTGCCTGGAGGGTTGCGTTCTTCGGTGCCATAGCAGCATTCATAGCCCTTATAATCTTCAAGCCGGATCCATACCTCAGTATAATAAGGTTTGTTCCAGACGGCATACTGATTACATTTCAGGTTACGGTCGAATCGATACTTCTGGCGCTAGTAATAGGTTTGTTTACCGGGCTGGGCCGGATATCAAAAAACAGATATATCAATGGCATTGCATCGCTGTATGTCGAGGTCATCAGAGGGATACCGCTGCTTGTTCAGCTCTTTTACATCTATTATGCGCTGGCCAAATTCGTCAACATCCCTGACATGTTAAGCGCCGTTATCGCTATGGCTGTCTGCTATGGCGCATATATGGGTGAGGTTTTCAGGGCTGGCATCCAGGCGATTTCCAAAGGTCAGATGGAAGCTGCCCGTTCGTTGGGCATGACATCGACTCAGGCAATGATACATGTAATACTTCCGCAGGCGATAAGGACTATTCTTCCGCCGGTAGGTAATGAATTCGTGGCGCTGCTGAAAGACTCGTCGCTTGTCTCCATCCTTGCGGTTTCCGATCTCTTGAGGAGGGGAAGAGAATATGCATCGGAGACATTCACCTATTTCGAGACATATACGGTCATCGCACTGGTCTATCTGATGATCACGCTGTTCTTCTCAAAACTCATTAGCATCATGGAGGAAAGGGTAAATGCCGGAAAGTAGCAGGCGCAAAATGGTCGAGATAAAAAGCGTAAGCAAGTTCTTCGGAACATTGAAGGCGCTCGACAACGTATCCATGGATGTCTATGACGGTGAAAAAGTGGTCATTTTAGGCCCAAGCGGAAGCGGAAAAAGTACGCTTCTGAGATCCATCAACAAGCTCGAGGAGATAGACAGGGGAAGCATCCTTGTCGATGGATTTGATCTGTATGATAAGAAAACAGACATAAATAAGGTAAGGGAAGAGGTCGGGATGGTTTTCCAGGCCTTCAATGTTTTTCCACACAAAACGGTTCTGGGAAATCTTACCCTTTCACAGACCGTAGTCAGAAAGCGTACAAAAGACGAGGCAAAAAGGATTGCTGAAGAACTTCTGAAGAAGGTCGGTATACTTGAAAAGGCGGATATTTATCCGACAAAACTTTCAGGCGGCCAGCAGCAGAGGGTTGCTATTGCAAGGGCTCTGGCCATGCAGCCTAAGCTCATGCTTTTTGACGAACCGACATCGGCACTGGACCCGGAAATGATAGGCGAGGTTCTTGACGTCATGGTCAGGCTTGCCAGGGAGGGTATGACCATGATCGTTGTGACCCATGAAATGGGTTTTGCCCGGGAGGTGGCTGACAGGGTGGTGTTCATGGATGAGGGCAGGATTCTCGAAGAGGCCAGTCCAGAGCATTTCTTCAAAAACCCGGTGCATGAAAGGGCCAAGCAGTTCCTGAGCCAGATCCTTTGAGGTCCAAACCGATTGACAACTATTTAATCTATATGTAAAAGACTCAACGCATGCCAGCGTAGCTCAGTGGTAGAGCAGCTGATTCGTAATCAGCAGGTCAAGGGTTCAACCCCCTTCGCTGGCTTTGGTTATTAATCCAATTAAAACCGTTTGTGTGATTTCCAGTCTGCCGTCAGGAATATGAATCCCGTTAAACAAATTAAATCGAAAAACCGATGAAGTAATAAGATCATCTGTTTATTGCTGTAACTGATGCTAAAAAAATCAGTATAGGAATAAAATGAATAAAGCGGGGTTTACATGAACATTAGTTTTTTTCCCAGGGTCTTGAAATTCTTTGATCTGTTTGAGAAACAGAGCAGCCTGGTCAAAGAGGCGGCCGTCATACTTGCCGAAATATGCAGCGATTTCAAAGAGGTCTCAGCCAAATGCCAGAGAATCAATCAGCTGGAAACTGAAGGCGACAAACTCTCAAGGAACATATCAACACAGCTTTCCCTTACCTTCATTACTCCTCTTGACCGGGAAGATATCCACGCCATAAATATGGGACTGGAAGATATACTTAATATGATCAGGGCCATTGCCTCACGCATAGGTCTGTACCAGTTTACAACTGCCATGGAGCCTGCTGCGGCCGATCTGACCGGCAGCCTGCAGGTAATTGTCGAGGAAATCGACAGGATGATCAGAAACCTGAGCAGCAGGAATGAGGTTGAAGAGCATTCCAGGACCGTCCACCGCATAAAGAACGAGTCGGAGCTGCATCTGCTACTGGCTCTTGGCTCGCTCTATGAAAGCAAGCCGTCCGCCAGCGAAGAGCTTTTGCATGTTATCATGTGGACGCAGATCTACGACCGCATAGAGCAGGCCCTGGAAAAGGCAGAGGCACTTGCCAATATAATCGAAGGAATCAGTATAAAAAATGCCTGACCTTCCTGTTCTGCTTGTCATTATTATCTCGGTTGCACTTATCTTTGATTATACCAACGGGGCGCATGACAGTGCCAATGCGATTGCATCGGTTATCTCGACAAGGGTTTTGACACCGAAGATTGCAGTCATCATGACAGGCATTCTCAATTTTGCCGGGGCCTTTCTGGGAACCCATGTTGCCGAGACCATAGGCAAGGGCATCATAAGGCCGGAGCTGATATCCGGCTGTCATTCTCTGCTGCTGGCTGCGCTGCTGGGTGCGATCTCCTGGAATGTAATAACCCTGACCATCGGCCTGCCGTCGTCTTCTTCACATGCACTGATCGGGGGCCTCATAGGTGCTGGCATCGTGAACAGCGGATGGAAATCGCTTGAATATCACTCCATACTCACCAAGGTGGTCATCCCTCTATTTCTTTCTCCACTGAGCGGTTTTGTCGCCGGTTACCTCTTCATGCTGGGCCTTGCGTGGCTGACTTTCCGGGTACGCTACAAGACGGCCAATAAAGCCTTTCAAAAGCTCCAGATGCTTGCCGCCGGGTGGATGGCGCTGAGCCATGGTATGAACGATGCCCAGAAAACCATGGGAATTATAGCCCTCGCCCTTGTAGTGTTCCATAAAATTCCTCAGCTGTACGTTCCGGTATGGGTTAAAGTCGCCTGTGCATCGGTCATCATGATGGGGACGATCAATGGCGGCTGGAAGATCATAAAGACCATGGGGCAGAAAATCTTCAAAATGCAGCCTGTCCATGGATTTGCCGCACAAAGTGCCACGGCCGGAGTCATTATGACCGCGTCTCTGCTCGGGGCACCAGTAAGTACAACCCAGGTCATTTCTTCTTCGGTGCTGGGAGTCGGTGCATCCAAAAGAATTTCAGCCGTCCGCTGGGGTGTGGCCGGGAGTATTGCGCTTTCCTGGTTTGTGACTATTCCTGCCGCGGCGGTAGTGGGGGCACTGTGCATGTTCTTGTGCCGGTTGATCGGACTGGCATGAAGGAAAAGAACAAGAGGATACAGGCTGACCTGAACCGGTATATCTTCACGCATTCCTGAATCATTGCCACAATCAACGGATTGCTGTAATATATAATTGTTCATTCATGTCCTGATAGAAAATAATCTCTTAAGAGGAGGTTTTTATGAATAAACGGTACAGAGGTATTACCGGCAATGTATTGATGAGGGTTTTACTGAGCGGTTTACTGTTTGGGGCTTCTGTCTTCATGGTCTTTGGCACTGCAGCGGCTGATCCACCGACACATCTGACAATAATGCATACCAACGACCTTCATTCCCACTTTGTAGGAATCGGGCCCGAAGCCGATTACACACCGTTGTCAATAAATGACGACAATACTATTGGAGGCTTTGCACGCATCGCCACAAAGGTCAAGGACATCCGTGCCGGGCGTCTGTTGGAAGGTACTCCAACCCTGCTCGTTGATGCAGGCGACTTCATGATGGGTACAGCATTCACCCTGCAGCGCGGTACATCGGAATTGACGCTCATGGACATGCTTGGATACGACGTGCTAACGATAGGCAACCACGAATTCGACTGGACGCCAACCGAAACGGCAAAAATATACGGACTTATTCCAAGTCTTGGCCTCAATATGAAAGTGGTGGCCTCGAACCTTATCTTCTCAGATACCAGCCCCAAGGATGATGCCCTTCAAGCCCTGTTTGGCATAGGCAATGTGATCCAGCCTTATTACATCAAAGATGTAAACGGGCTCAAAGTCGGCTTCTTCGGTCTGATGGGCAAAGACGCCGCCAGCGTGGCCCCGTTTGCATCACCTGTTGATTTTGATGTTCCGGCCACTGCGGCCCAGGCGGCGGTAACAGCACTGAAGGCCGAAGGCGCTCGGCTGATTGTATGCCTGTCACATTCCGGTCTTGAAGAAGACTCTGCACTGGCACTGGCGGTTCCCGGAATAGATGTGATCATAAGCGGCCATACCCATGAGAGGTCCGAAACCCCCATCATGTCAGGGAATACCATTATCGTACAGGCAGGCTCCAACGGGCGTTATCTGGGCGTGCTTGACCTTGACCTCACACAAACCGCGCCGTATTTCTCATCGTATGAACTTGTGCCTATCAATGACTCGATACCCGGTGATGAGGTCATTGTAGATGCTACAAACAGCCTCAAGCTGGAAATAAACGATATCCTTTCCGGGGTACTCGGATATCCGTACACCTTTGACGGGATTGTAGCAGAAACCGCCTATGACCTCATATGTACAGCTGGAGAGGAAACCAATCTAGGAAATCTAGTGGCAGACTCCATGCGCTGGATGGTCGATCAGGTGGATTATGACCCGGCCGATCCTGAATCACGCAAGGTTGACCTCGCAGTGGAATCCAACGGCGTCATTCGCGACGATATTCTGAAAGGAACGACAGGTCTTATCAGTTTCTCTGACGCCTTCAGGGTACTTCCTCTGGGGTTCGGCCTTGAGAAAGATATTAACGGTGATCCTTTCGTCGGCTATCCGATGGTGACTTTCTATGTGACCGCCTCTGAAATCAGAAAGGCGCTCGAAGTTATTACGACCGTTTACCCTCTAAAGGGAAATAACAGCGACTACTGGCTCAATGTAAGCGGGCTCAAATTCGAATATAACCCCAAACTCCTGCTGTTCTACCGGGTCCGAAAGATATATATGGGCGACGAGACGAATGGTTACGATACAAAACCCCTGAATACCACTTTTACGAACAAGAAACTCTACAAGATTGCAATCAACTATTATGTTGCACAGTTTATAGCGGTCATCGGCGACTACACCTACGGGTTCCTTAAAATTGTTCCCAAGGACAAGAACGGTGTAAGTTATCTTGACAAAACCGCGCATCCGGAAGGACTGAACGAGGCGCGTGTTGATAAGGACCCCCTGACACCAGGTGTGCAGGAACTTCAGCAATGGGAAGGATTCATGAGATATCTCGAATCATTTGATGACATCAGGGGCCAGAGCTATCCAGATGTCCCTGACCTGTATAAGGGCCCGACGGGCAGAATCAAACAGACAAACTGTTTTATAAGCACTGCAAACCTTTAGATTTAAGAATATTAAATTCATATCCCGCATCTTCCCCGGATCAGGGAGGATGCGGGAATCGCTCTTTAAATGCCCGGCAGTATGCAGTATTCGCTGTACCAGTACATGATGCAAGCTGGCAGTTATTCTCTTGACGTTGCAGGCATTCTTCCGTAGGTTTTTATCCGGAGGTGGATATGCAGGGGGAAAATAAAAAATTCATATACAATCCGATAGTAATAATGTCGATAGTTGTGTTCATTGTGGGATTCGGCCTTGGCTTCTATATCTGGGGCTATCATAAGGAGAAAGAAAAGGATTACAAGGCGATGCTCAAGGATATCATCAGCTATATCGACGGCATGGAACGCCTTAATGCAGATCTGACAAAAGAAGTGGAGGGCCTGAAAAAGGATAACAGCATGCTGAAGAGCCCCTCAAATGCCCAGCTTGTCGCCCTTCAGTCAAAGATTGAGTCGCTTCAGAATGAAAATACGAGTCTGAGGTCAATGGCCGGACAAAGCCAGTATCTTATCCAGGAAAATGCAAGGCTCAATTCCGAAATCCAGATGCTTAGATCCAGACTAGGTGTTTCATCGACACCGGACGCTCAACAGCAGGGTTTGAATAATGTGACGCCGGTTCCGGGAGGACAGAAAGTAAACAAGTAGCGTTAGTACTGATCGATCACTTTGATAAAAGATTCTGCAAGATAAGGATCGAATTGAGCTCCTTTACATCTGTTTATTTCTATGATGGCCTCTTTTGTGCTGAGGGCTCTGCGGTACGGTCTTTCAGAAGTCATTGCATCGAATGTATCTGCCAGGGCTATGATTCTTGAAAGCAGTGGAATTTCATCGCCTTTGAGTCCTGACGGATATCCTTTACCGTCATATCGCTCATGATGATGTCTTATTATTTCTGTCTCTCGATGCATTATGGAAATCGATTTAAGAATATCTGCACCTATGTCAGGATGTTTTTTGATTATGGCAAATTCTTCATCTGTTAACGATGTGGGCTTTAAAAGTATGTTATCAGGAATTCCAACCTTTCCTATGTCATGGAGTTTTGATGAAATGTAAAGTATGTCCCTGTCTATCTCACCCAGGCCCAGATAATCCGCCTGCATTATTGAAATTGATGTCACCCTTGTCGAATGCTGGGATGTGTAAGGGTCTCTGGCATCCATAATCTTTGCCATGCCATAAAGTGTAGAGAGGATGCTTTCATAAAGTTCCTGGTAAAGAACCACGTTTTCCATTCTTTCCGCAGTCCTTTGCAGCAGATACAATATCTTCTGTTCATTATCGGAAGAAAGCATGACATGGGTTTTAATGCTCAATACCCCGAATATCTGGTTTTCAATTATAAGAGGAAAGAAAGTATTAATGCCTCTTGAACTGTTCCATGTGCATTCTTTTCTTAAAACGTGTCCTTTAAGGAAGTTATCGTCAAAATAAATATCTCCTTCAGGTGTTGCGAGCGATCCTTCACGCTGGTTTGCCGGGAGAAAACTGACCTGCGAATCAGAAAGCAATTCTCTGGCAAGATCGATAATTGCATTAATAATCTCATGCACACCCTTGAGCCTTGTGATCCTGTAGGACATGTTCTGAAGAGAATTTATCTCCTGGGATTTGTCTTCTATCTGTTCCGTCAGATTATCAATCATACGGTGGAATTGCAGTTCTTCCGAGAAGCGCCTGTTCTCTTCAAGTATTAACTTTTCCCGCTTGACCTTGTTAATTATGTACTGAATCTGTTTTACTTTGAATGGCTTGGTGATGAAATCCGATGCACCCTGCTTCATCGCTTCGATGGCCATTTCAATAGAGGCATGTCCTGTTATTACTATGACAGGCAGGCTTACATCTTTCTCCTTGACTTTCTTCAGCAGTTCAATGCCTGTCATGTTGGGCATCATGATATCGGTCAGCACACATAGCAGCCCTCCGGAGTCCAGAAGGGCACACGCTTCCTTACCGTCTCTGGCCGAAAGTATTTCGAACCCCTGCTCGGACAGCATTTCAGTGAGCGTATCCAGGATTCCGGGATCGTCATCAACGATTAGAATTCTTTCGTTATTGTCCTGTTTGTTATCATTCGTTGACACTGATGTATCAGCCATGATTAAGAACCTTCTTTTAAAAGTTATAGTGCTATCCTGGCAGGCAAAGTATTTATCGAAAGAAATATGGATATACTTTAAAGATTTATTTGCGTTGAATGGATTTGAGATTTTCTATACCCGCACTGTGCTCACTGTAGGTACGTGAAAACTGATGGTGCCCGTTTCCTTTTGAAACAAAAAATAAATAATTTGTTTCATCTGGCCAGAGGGCGGCCTTGATGGAACTCTGGCTGGGGCTGCAGATCGGCCCCGGAGGCAAGCCCGGATGAAGATAGGTGTTGTAGGGAGTGCTTCTCCTTAAATCATAGGGTTCTATCTCTCTTCTGAAACCCGGAATGCCATAGATGGCGGTCGGGTCTGACTGCAGCTTCATTCCCATACGGAGCCTGTTGTGAAATACGGATGAAATGATTGGCTTTTCACTCTCGCACTGGGCTTCCTTTTCTATCATTGATGCTAAAGTCAAAACTTCGAGCTCGGTAAAGCCTATCTGTTTTGCCCTCAATTTCATTTCAGGGGAATATTTCTCCTTGAACCTGTTCACCATCCGGTCAATTATCTCATTGGGCGTCATGTGAGGTATTATTTCATATGTGTCCGGATATAGAAAACCTTCCATGCTAGGGGCCTTCACCCCGAATACCTTTGTGGTTTCTTCTGACATTGCAATTCTAATGAAATCATCTTTTGAAAAATATATTTTTTCCGATTCCAGTCTTTCCGCGATGTCAAAGATATTGTAGCCTTCCTTGATGGTAAGCCTGTATTTGACATAATCGCCCTTGAACAGCATCTTTAATATCTCGTCCGGATAGTGGTTGCCGTCGAATCGATAAGTACCTGCACGAAGATTTTTTGCCTTCTGCCTGACCATGGCCAGGGCCATGAACATGGGTGCGTTGGTGATGATATCGTTTTCTTTCAGGGTTTTTGATATCTTCCAGGCGCTTGTTCCAGGCTTTATCTCAACTGTAATAAGCCTGCCGGGAGATATCGGTGTATATAAAAACAATGAGATAATCCCGGCTATGCCGCATATCAGAATAACCAGAACAGTCATCAATGTAATCTTAATCTTTTTCTTTATCATTATTCCTTGAGTCAATGTAGTTCTGCAAAATTATACTTGCAGCAAGAGAATCGACAATCCTTTTTCTTTTTTTGTGTTTTATGTTTATCTGGGCAAGCATGTTATGAGCCTCATATGTTGAAAGCCTTTCATCCCACAGATTAACAGGAATTCCAAGTTTTTCTTTAAGTGTGTCTGACCATTGAATCACATTGCATCCTGAAGGACCCAGCGTACCGTCCATGTTGTAAGGAAGGCCTATTATAAGCTCTTCAACGTTATAATCTCTGATCAGCTTCATAATGGATTCATAATGAGAATCGTCGGATCGCACATCTATTATCGTCAGCGGGACGGACATGGTCTTGTCAGGATTGCTTATCGCAATTCCCAGCCTCTTAACGCCATAATCAATTGCCATTATGATTCCCATAATCAGTCTTTGGAATAACTATTTTGAGTTGCAAAGATTAAAAATCGCCAGGACAAATACTATTCTGCCGGAAGGGCTGATATCTCTTATTGCCAAATGTATTCCTTTACTTCAGCCTGGATCGATGATGTGCTCAATACCGGCTGGCCGTAGAAGGCGACAGAGAAAGGAATCTCGTTAACCTGGGAAAGAACGCCGAGCGAACTGCTGCCGTCCGTCAATATGGCATCAATTTCAGGCTCGTTTTTTAACAGGAAATCTGTATCGAGCGGTACTTTACCGGCATATACGGTCTTGGCGGCAAGCATTCTGCCGTCTTTGGCGTATATCCTTATTTCCACCTGCAGAGATTTCAGAGGTTTGTTTTCATTTTTTATTACGATACCTTTTATTACAAGGATCTGACCATTTTCTCCAATGTTGAAATACTTGAAAGAGGTGTCTGTATCTTTAATTGAGAAAGGATAAACCACTTCCTGCCTGGATGACTTGTCGCCTATTCCATCAAATATCTTCAGTCTTCCGGTTTTGCTGTAAGAAAGTATCAGTGCTATTGTTATTATGATCATTACAAATAGACCGGTCAGAGTATTTCTAAGGCTCCTCGGTTTGGTTTTTCTGTCAACAACCGGTTTCTCGGCAGTTGCTTGCTCGACAACCCGATGTTTGTCACCGGAAAAGGTCAGTCCTGTATCAAGCGGGGCGGATTCGAATTTTTCATCATATCCGTTTTGTTTTTTCTGAATATCTTCCGTTTCAGGTTTGCCTGATTCAGGTTCAAGAAGGTCGGGCAATTCTTTCTCAAGCGTGAAGATGTTGGAACATACGCTGCATCTCATTCTTATTCCCTTCTTTTGCAGAAGGGAATCGTCAACCTTGAATTTGCTTGAGCATTTCGGGCAGACTATTATCATTTTATCCCTGTTTTATTTCCTCTTCACTGAGTACGTATATCTGAGGCAGACCCCTGAATTTTTCGGCATAATCCAGTCCGTATCCCACAACAAAACCGTCATTTATCTTGAACCCGCAGAAGTCAGGACTGATATCAACCTCACGCCTGCAGGACTTATCAAGAAGCGTGCATAATTTCAAAGAATTGGGTTTCATGGAAGTCAGCATTTCATTAAAAGCATAAAGGGTATGCCCAGTGTCCAGTATATCATCAACAACTAGGACATCTTTTCCCTTTATATCAATCTTATGGTCCAGAGTTACTACCGGCCTGGTCTCAGGCATGTCCTTGTTGCCATATGTCGTTATTTTAACGAAATCGATATTGAACGGGATGCTGATATTTCTTGCCAGGTCGGATGCAAACATAAAAGAGCCTTTGAGAATTGCAAGGATATAAAGATTTTTCGACTGATATTCTTTGCTTATCTGCATGCCTATATTTTTGACTTTATCAGCTATTTTACTGGCACTGAAGAGTAATTCCATAATCATTTTATATAGTATGGCCGGAAATGTGTCAATGCAGTGATATCAAGCCCTTCCATGCTCTCCTTTCTCAAATTATAATCATATTAGTCGAGATTTTTCAGATACTGACTATAGCTTGCCATATAAGACAGAATGCTTGCCGCTTCCTCCGGTGTTGTAAGGCACATTGCCGGTCCATAGGATGTATGCTGCAAAGTCTGGATGCCTTCGCCCAGTGAAACCGAAATAATAGGTTTTCCTGTTTCCTTCTGCAGCCGTGCCATTTCCGAGATAAACTTGTTTTCAGTCTTGATATGGTCTTTTATTATTGAAAGTTTAAGCTCTTTGCTCAATATGCTTCCGAGGACCTTTTCCTGGGACTGTATGAAATCTTCAACTATTTTAAGTGTGCCGACAACACCCAGGGTGATAATGGAATCAATCATGTCCCAGTTTGCCAGGAGTTCCAGTGTCTTTAAATGCAGTTCAGGCTTGTTTTCACCTACAAGGTCTATCGGATTGGATTTGTTCCAGTATGCTGGGACATGCTTGTTCAATTCTTCGATGATATCTTCAGATAAAGGAGGAAGGACCAGGCCCTGGCTTTCACACTCATCAGCGGTGACGACACCCCAGCCGCCGCCCAGGCTCATTATTCCCACCCTGTTGGATTTAGGTATGGGAAGGTTCGTCATTGCTCCTGCCACATTGAGCAGTTCGGTAGGATTCTTGACCTGAATTATCCCGGTTTGTTTGAACATGGCAGTATATGTTTCAAATGATCCGGCCATTGCCCCTGAATGCGACTGGGCGGCTTTTGAACCTGTCTTGGATCTGCCTGTTTTCAGAGCCACTACAGGTTTTTTCCTTGTCGTTTTCCTTGCAATTTCCATGAACTGCCTGCCATTTTCCACACCTTCAAGGTACATGGCAATACCATTGACCTCATCCCTTTCTCCAAAATATTCCAGAAGCGTGCCGGCTTTGAGAATTGCCTCATTTCCCGTGCCTGCATAAAAACATACACCCATACCCCTGTTGATGGTCCATTGTATAATCTGGACGCCGATATTGCCGCTCTGGGAAATGACTCCAAGGCTTCCTTTGCCAGGGAAGACTGGTACGCCGATTGCAGTCAAACCGGCATGAGTTGATATCGACCCCATCGTATTCGGCCCCAGGAACACAAGACCCGAGTCTTTTGCAATTTCATTGATTTCTTGTTCAAGTTTCCTGCCTTCTTCTCCTGTTTCCTTAAATCCCGAGGATATTATAACAACCGATGTAGTACCCTTTTTTATGCAATCTTTCAGGGCGTTACAAACATGAACTGCGGGAATTGTTATTATTGCCAGATCAACCTTGTCTGGAACCGACTCAAGGTCCGGATAGGTCTTCAAGTCAAGGATCAGTTCCTTTTTTGTATTGATGGGGTATATTTTCCCCTTGAATCCTCCGCTTAATATTGCAGTTGTAATCATAAATCCCCATTTCCCGGGGATGTCCGAAGCACCTATGATTGCGACTGATTCGGGGAAAAACATTGCATCGAGTTTTTTTCTTAAGCTTTCATCCATATTTCATATCTCCTTGTCCGTGATTGTTGTCATTCAGGGGGTCCATAAATATATTGTTGCCCAATTAGTATAATTCTTTTATTATAAATTAAATATAAATCTTACTATTTTTTTCTGCAACAATAGGGGGGGCATCATGGAAGAAAAAAGATTACACGAAAGATTACCGGTCGATTTAAGGGCTCAGTATTATGAGGAGTCGCCTGAAACATACATAGGCCGTGTAAGCAATCTGAGCATGGGCGGTATGTTTATCAAAGTATCCAATCTGAGTAAATTAGGTGCATACGTTTTTATCGATATAGATGCTGAGAGTATAGGCAAGGTTGTCTGGACTCAGGGCCATGTTGTGAGAACCACGCCGTTTGGAATGGCAATTGAATTTAACAGGGCGGATACGAAAGGGCTGGAATCTCTGCTGTCTGCGGAAAAATCGATAATAAAGAAGAAGAAAGCATAAATCGTTAAATGCTTATGTAACTCTATCCGCAAAGTGCGTATCCAGGTTAATGTAGCGAAAAGTTCACTTTGGTATAAGATATTTTTTTAAAAAGCAGAAAACCCCTAATTATTCTTTGAGAACCTCACAGGTAACCTTGTTGACATAGTGCTCGCACATGGTTTATTTCAGATAATACATCTTAAATAAAGGAAGTGAGGAAGATGGAAGAAAAAGACTTGCAGCTCATAAACAAAATCATCCCGGAAAACCCTGAACTGAAAAAACTCTGGGAAGAGCACCTGGATTACAAGGTAAAACTCGATGAATTCAACAGGAAGAAATATCTCAGCGCAGAAGATGAACTGAAGCGAAGAGAAATACAGAAGCTGAAGCTTGCCGGTAAAGATAGAATTGAAGATATTCTAAGGATGCATAGAAAGTGAAGGTTATCCTTTCCTGAAAAGTTAAGGGGAATGCATGACGAAAATAAAGGGCGCACTGGCGCTCATCGAATCCCTCAGGTGCGAGGGCGTAAAGCATGTTTTCGGTTATCCGGGCGGAGCCGTCCTGGATATTTTCGACATGCTTTATGATGCAAAAGACATTGAGTTCATCCTTGTCAGGCATGAACAGGGTGCGGTTCATGCTGCCGACGGCTATGCCAGAGCAAGCGGAAATGTGGGAGTCTGCGTTGTCACTTCAGGGCCTGGTGCGACGAATACCGTCACAGGTCTTGCCACTGCATACATGGATTCCATTCCTGTTGTTGTATTTTCCGGTCAGGTATCGACACATCTGATTGGAAACGATGCCTTTCAGGAGGCAGATATCGTTGGCATCACAAGGTCATGCACGAAACATAATTTTTTAGTTAAAGACGTGAATCACCTTCCGAGGATAATAAAAGAAGCATTTTATATAGCCAGGACAGGAAGGCCAGGGCCTGTTCTGATTGACCTTCCCAAGGATGTCATGAATGCCCAGGTATTATTCAAATATCCGGAAGAAGTCCACCTGCGGGGATATTCGCCTACATATAAGGGACATCCGGGGCAGATCAAAAGGATTGTTGATACAATATTGAGGAGCAAAAGGCCTGTAATTTATGCCGGTGGCGGTATCATACTTTCAAATGCGGCGGATGAGTTGAGAGAATTTGCACGTACAACCCGCATACCGGTAGCCTTAACGCTTATGGGACTTGGCGCGTATCCGGCAGGTGAGAGAGGTTTTCTCGGGATGCTGGGGATGCACGGCACATACTATGCTAATATGGCCGTACATGAATCAGACTGTCTTATTTCGATTGGCGCCAGATTTGACGACCGTGTTACAGGCAAGATCGACGAATTCTCGCCAAAAGCAAAAGTCATCCATATAGATATCGATCCTACATCCATTAGCAAGAATGTAAAAGTGGACCTGCCCGTGGTCGGCGACTGCAGGAACGTACTGACAGACATGCTTGCTCTGCTTGAGAACAGATCAAAAGACGTTGATGAACTTCGAAGAGAAATCGAGCCCTGGAATAAAGAGATAGATTACTGGAAAGAGCATATGCCTCTCAAATACGATTCCTCTGATCAATTGATCAAGCCACAGTATGTTATTGAAACCATAGACAGGCTTTCCCCTGAAGATGCGATAATCACGACTGAAGTCGGACAGAATCAGATGTGGACTGCTCAGTTTTATAAATTCAACAAGCCGAGGCTGTTTCTTTCTTCCGGCGGTCTGGGGACAATGGGATATGGTTTCCCGGCGGCAATAGGCGCGCAGATTGCATTTCCGGAAAGGACTGTTATCGATATCGCCGGAGACGGCTCAATTCAGATGAATATTCAGGAGCTGGCGACGGCTGTACAATACAGTCTCAATGTGAAGGTAATGATTCTCAACAACTGCAACCTCGGGATGGTCAGGCAATGGCAGTGTCTGTTTTATAGAAAAAGGTATTCTCATACCGCCATGAATTTTTCTCCTGATTTTGTAAAACTGGCTGAGGCTTACGGGGCGAACGGGTTTCTTGTAGACAAACCGTCGGATGTGGAAAGTGCGATAAAAGAGGCATTTAAAATCAAGGGGCCGGTATTTGTTGACTTCAGAGTCGACCCGGATGAGCATGTGTATCCTATGGTGCCGTCCGGCGCTCCAATCAAGAATATGCTGCTTGTATGAGGATGAGGTAAGAGGATAGCATATTATGAAGCATGTAATATCTGTACTTGTTGACAATGAAGCCGGCGTCCTTACCAGGGTGTCAGGTCTTTTTTCAGGCCGGGGATTCAATATCGAATCCTTGAGCGTTGCCCCGACTCTTGATCCCAAGATTTCTATTATGGTTATCACGACAAGCGGCAATGAACAGGTGCTGGAACAGATAAAAAAGCAGCTTAACAAGCTCATAAATGTTATTAAAGTTGTCGACTATGTCGGCAAGGATTGTGTACAAAGGGAAATGGTGCTGATCAAGATTCAGGCTAGGGACGAAAACAGGGCCGAGGTGTTGAGGATTGCAGAGATATTCAGGGCAAAAGTGGTTGATATATGCCCGAAATCCTATACACTCGAACTCACGGGAGATAAAAACAAACTGGGCGGTTTCATAGAAATGTTGAAACCTATAGGAATAATAGATTTTATAAGGACAGGCACGGTAGTCATGGAAAGAGAAATGCAAGGAGGCGGAGTCGAGCTATGATGAAGGTATATTATGACAAGGATGCGAATCTTGATCTGATCAGATCAAAAAAGGTTGCCGTAATCGGATACGGCTCGCAGGGTTTCGCCCATTCCAACAACTTGAGGGATTCGGGTGTCGAAGTTGTTGTCGGATTGAGGGAGCAGAGCAGTTCATGGAAAAAAGCTGAAAATGCAGGCCTCAAGGTAATGGACATCAGTGATGCAGTTAAATGTTCCGATATCGTGATGATACTTCTTCCGGATGAGATTCAGCCCGAAATTTATAAAAAACAGATCGAACCTTATCTCAGGGATGGCATGTATCTGGCCTTTGCTCATGGATTCAATGTCAGGTACAAACAGATTGTTCCTCCTGCCGGGGTGAGCTGCTTCATGGTTGCCCCGAAATCTCCGGGGCATATGGTGAGGTTTGAGTATGCCCAGGGCCGGGGTGTTCCCATGCTGATTGCCGTTCAGAACGATGTTTCAGGCAATACTAAAGATATGGCCCTGTCATATGCTTGTGCGATAGGGGGAGGTAAAGCAGGCATCCTCGAGACAACATTCAAAGATGAGACTGAAACGGATCTGTTTGGCGAACAGGCGGTTTTGTGCGGCGGCGTGACTGCGCTCATCATGGCGGCCTTTGATACGCTGGTTGAAGCGGGATATGCCCCGGAACTTGCTTATTTCGAATGTCTGCATGAACTCAAACTGATCGTTGACCTGATATATGAAGGGGGCATCACTAATATGCGCTATTCTGTCAGTAATACTGCACAGTATGGCGACATTTCAAAAGGCCCTGTACTTATTGATAAGAATGTAAGGGAAAAAATGAAAGGGCTTCTCACGGATATTCAAAACGGGAAATTTGCCGAGGAGTGGATAAGTGAAAATGCCGCTGGAAGGCCTGTCTTCGATGATCTGACAAAGAAAGGAGAAGAGCACCTGATAGAAAAAGTGGGAGAAAAGCTCAGGGCAATGATGCCATGGCTCAAAGAAGGAAGAAAGGTAAACAGACAGGAGAACTGATCATGAAGAAAAGAAGATTCAGAAGATTTAGTAATGAAGGGTTGAAAAACAGAATCCCCTTATTGCCGAATTTTGTCACAACAATAGGGCTGTTTTTCGGATTCTTTTCAATAATGTTTTCACTGAAAGGTAATTTTTATAATTCTGCAATCATGATTGTTCTGGCTGGTTTCATCGATGGAGTTGACGGAAGAATAGCACGGGCAACCAATTCAACTTCAGCCTTCGGTAAGGAATATGATTCCCTGTGTGATCTTGTATGTTTCGGAGTAGCCCCATCAATAATGGTTTACCTGTGGGAACTTTCAGAATTCGGCAGGATGGGATTTCTTGCGGGTTTTGTTTATGTCGCCTGTGGTGCCTTGAGGCTGGCGCGTTTCAATACTGATACAACCGGCGACGGGACGAAATTTACCGGCCTTCCAATCCCTGTTGCAGCAGTGACGCTCGCCAGTATACTTCTTATTTATGGAACGATGGGTGAATATCAGAACATTCCATATGCGGTCTCGTTTATTGAATCGATCAAAGGTGTTCCTATTCTTGCAGGCGTTTTTTTCCTGGCATTTCTTATGGTCAGCACCATAAAATATCCGAGCTTCAAACATGTAACTTACATAAAGGCCCATCCGTTCCAGCTCCTGGTTGCAGGTGTGCTGCTGCTTATGGTGGTGGCTTACAAGCCTGAAATGATGGCTTTCCTCCTTACAATGACCTTCGTAATCGGCGGGGTAATTTCCAATATTATCCAGTACCTTTTCTTCAGGAACAGGAAGGCTGTAAGCGAGGAAATAAATGAAACCATCCCAAGAGAGAATCATAATATTTGACACAACATTGAGAGACGGAGAGCAGTCTCCGGGCGCCACAATGGATGTTCATGAAAAAATCATTGTGGCAAAACAGCTTGAACTTCTTGGTGTTGATAAGATTGAAGCCGGTTTTCCTGTAACATCACCGGGTGATTTCGACGCAGTGCAGGCGGTAGCATCGGAGATAAAAAAACCGCAGATAGTAGGACTTTGCCGCGCCAGAGAACAGGATATACTGAAGGCATGGGATGCTGTCAGGGAAGCTAAAAATCCGGGGCTTCATACATTTATTGCCACTTCTGATATCCATCTCAAGTACAAGCTCCGTATGGAAAGGGATGAGGTCCTCAGGCATGTTGAATATGCCGTTGGTTTATGCAGATCTCTTTCTCCGAACATAGAATTTTCAGCAGAGGATGCGACCCGCTCTGATTGGGATTTTCTTGCAGAAGTCTTCTCGGCGGCAATCGCTGCCGGTGCTGATACCCTGAATGTGCCCGATACCGTAGGATATACTACACCACAGGAATTTTCCGACCTAATCAGACATCTGGTAAACAAGGTTAAAGATATTAATAAGGTCACTATCTCCGTTCACTGCCATAATGATCTGGGGCTTGCCACAGCGAATTCAATAGCTGCTGTTCTGGCTGGCGCCCGTCAAATCGAATGTACAATAAACGGTATTGGTGAACGTGCGGGCAATACGTCACTCGAGGAAGCGGTGATGATCATGAATGTCCGCAAAGACCTTTATCATCTGAAGAATGGAATCGATACCTCTCAGATTTACCCGGCAAGCCGTCTGGTATCTCATATAACAGGTATTCCAGTGCAGCCGAACAAGGCGATAGTCGGGGCGAATGCATTTGCACATGAATCAGGCATCCATCAGGATGGTTTTCTGAAAGAGCGCACCACCTATGAAATAATGACACCCGAAACAGTGGGCATTGGCAAATCTCAGCTTGTTCTGGGAAAACACTCAGGGAAGCATGCGCTGGACAACCGGCTGAAGGGTATGGGTTACAATCTCAATGAAGATGAGTTGAAAAAGGTATTCAGCCGCTTCAAGGAGATATCTGATAAAAAGAAGAAGGTTTATGATGCAGATATCGAGGCGATAGTAATTGAAGAAATCTACAGGATTCCGGACAGGTATGAATTGAAGAATATAAATGTCAGTTCAGGAACGGTTACGATTCCGACGGCAACTGTTCAGCTGAGTATTGATGGTGAGGTTTCGCTGGATGCAGGTTTTGGAAACGGACCTGTAGACGCACTGTTCAAGACCATCATAAAAATGACCGGGTACAATGCGGAACTTCAGAGATTCAGTGTGAGTTCGATAACAGGCGGGACAGATGCCCAGGGTGAGGTTGCTGTTGAACTGAAAGACCGCGATCTGGTATCTATTGGTCATGGTTCCGACCCCGATATACTTGTTGCATCGGCAAAAGCGCTGGTAAATGCGATAAATAAAATGGAATTCATAAAAAAAAGAAAGGGCATATAAAAGGCAAAGGGGAATAATCAATTGGGAATGACAATAACTGAAAAGATACTGTCCGCACATATGGATGGTAAAAAAATTGTACCGGGTGAATTCATCCGTCTTTCGGTCGACGTAATACTGGCTAACGATATAACCGCCCCTATAGCTATCAGGGAATTCTATAATTCAGGAGTACAAAATATTCACGATCCTGACAGGATCGTATTCGTGCTTGATCACTTTACTCCGAATAAAGATATAGACTCTGCTAATCAATGCAAACTGATCAGGGAATTTGCGGGAAAACACGGAATAAAAAATTTTTTTGACGGCGGAAACTGCGGCGTGGAACACGCACTTCTGCCGGAGAAAGGCCTTGTACTTCCGGGTGATGTTGTTATCGGGGCGGACAGCCATACCTGCACATACGGCGGACTTGGAGCATTTGCAACGGGAGTCGGCAGTACTGACATTGCTGCGGCAATGATAACCGGTCAGGTATGGTTTATGGTGCCTGAGACCATGAAATTTGTTTTCAGCGGTAAACTGATGCCCTGGGTAGGTGGCAAAGATATCATCTTATATCTGATCGGAAAGATAGGTGTTGACGGAGCACTTTATAAGACAATGGAAATATCAGGCGAAGCAATAGATGCGCTTGATCTTAGCGGAAGGCTTACCATTGCAAATATGGCTATAGAAGCTGGTGCCAAATCAGGGATAATTAAGGCTGATGAGAAGACTGTTTCCTATGTTGAAAACAGGGCGACAAGGCCATACACGATATATGAAAGCGACGAAGATGCAAATTATGAATCGGTATATGAATATGATTGTGCTAACATCGAACCACAGGTTTCATTTCCCCATCTGCCTGAAAAGGCAAAAGGAATAAGTGAAGTAGGTGTTATAAGAATCGATCAGGTTATAATCGGTTCGTGTACAAACGGCAGAATTGAAGATTTAAGAATTGCAGCGGACATTATGAAGAATAAGCGTGTTGACAGAAATGTCCGTTGTATTGTCCTTCCGGCAACTCCTGAAGTGTATTTGAAAGCTGAGGAGGAAGGGTTGCTTAGGATATTCCTTGAAGCGGGCGCAGTGCTCGGGCCGCCTACATGCGGGCCGTGTCTTGGCGGCCACATGGGCATTCTTGCGGAAGGTGAGCGCGCTGTCTCAACCACCAACCGCAATTTTGTTGGCAGAATGGGGCACAGGACAAGCGAGGTCTATCTTGCCGGACCCGCAATAGCTGCCGCATCAGCAATTACAGGAAAAATATCATCACCCGGGGAGGTGATGTAATGATTCGAGAGATGAAGGGTAAGGCATTTGTCTTCGGAGACGATATTGATACCGATGCTATAATTCCAGCCAGGTACCTGAATAATTCTGATCCGGATATACTGAAACTGCATGTCATGGAAGATGCCGATTCTGAATTTTCATCAAAAATCACTGCTGGAGATATTATTGTGGCCGGGAAAAATTTCGGCTGCGGATCATCAAGGGAGCATGCACCGATAGCAATCAAAGCCGCAGGCATAAGTTGTGTCATTGCAGAGAGCTTTGCCAGGATATTTCTTCGAAACAGCTTCAACATGGGGCTTCCCATATTGATCTCCGTTGAAGCTTCAAGAGACATTAAAGAAGGTGATGTCCTGGAAGTGAATGCAGAAGAGGGAGTAATCAGAAACATCACAACAGGCAAAAAGTATATTTCCAATAAGCTGCCTGATTTTATTAAAGAGATCGTGGAAGATGGAGGGCTTATTGAGCATATCAAGAAGCGGCACAATATCTGATTAAAAATATCTATATAAGATAATAAGTTACAGAAAGAATTTATTAATCAATACCAGATACAGACAAAAACCCCCCTTGCTTTTAGAAACAAGGGGGGTTTGCATTAATGATCTCTTACTTCGCTGGTGGTGCTGCCGGGGCTGCTGCGTCAGGAGCCGGGGCTGCCGGAGCTGCTGCGTCAGGAGCCGGAGCTGCTTCAGGTGCTGCCGGAGCCGGAGCTGCTTCAGGTGCCGGAGCTGCTTCAGGTGCCGGAACAGCCTGCTCTGTTGCTGCGGGAGCCGGTGCCTCTTCCTTCTTTGCGCAACCCAAAGAAACTGATACTGCGAAAACAACAAGTAATGCTACTGCTAGATTGATCCATTTACTCATACCGCTATCTCCTTTTAAATTTTTATTTTTTTCTATGTAGATGTTTTATTTGTTAATTATTACGAACTGATCATTTCTATTTTTAGCCCAGGCTTCTTCTGTGTGTCCAGGATCCAGAGGTTTTTCCTTGCCGTAGCTTATTGTAGAGATGCGCTCTTTCTCAATGCCAAGTGAAACAAGGAAGTCCATGGCCGCTTTTGCCCTTCTCTCTCCAAGTGCCAGGTTGTACTCGACAGTACCTCTTTCATCGCAATTTCCAGCTATCTGGATTGTTACATTAGGATTTGCCTTGAGGAAAGTCGCATTCTGATTCAATATATCCTGCGATTCCTGCTTGAGGTCGAATTTGTCGAAATCGAAATAGATGTTCTTTTCCTGAAGGGCTTTAATTTCATCATCAAGACTTGGGATTGGGGCCTGAGTCTGAATCTTTACTTCCTCTTTCGGTTTTTCCGGTGCAGGTGCCGGTGCTGCAACAGGAGCTTTTACTTCTTCAACCGGTTTCGGTGGCTCAGCCTTTTTTGCACAGCCAGCTGCCAAAAATGCCAGTGCTATAAATAGTACCAAAAATGATCTGTAATAATTTTTTTTCATCATATTCCTCCTGTTTTGTTTTTTTTAAAGTAAATTACTCTTTCTCAATCGATGGTCAAGCAGAAAAAGGATCGTTTCAGATTCAAATAATATAACCATATTTTTTTATTATAATGCCATAAAGGTATTGTCAATAAAAATAACTCACAGAATAGCTTGTAAAGCCATTCTATAGGCTGTTTAAATTAAAATACTCTAATGTCTTAACTAATGTCTTAACTAATTTGCTCCGGATATTTTGTGAAAGCTGTTTTTTATCATTGGTTTGCAATCGGGATAAAATAAGTGAGAATTAAGAAATATCGTCTATAATATTTTCCAGTCTTTCATCGAAAACTGATTTAAGACTGTCGTATTCGGTTGAAAGTTTGTCCAGTTCATCAAACAGAGAGTTTATAATTGTTTCGTTGCTGGTAAGGGTGATAGAAAGTTCAGCAATCTTTTTACCGTCCCTTTCCTGGGTCGCCAGCTCTATTGATTTATTAATAATTGCCGATTCCTTTTCGAGAGCTGCAATTTCATTCTCGATTTTTTCTATTTTCTGTTCAAGTGGTCTGAGTACTTTTGATCTTTCAATAATTATCTGGGATCGCGCCTTTCTCAGTTCTTTTTTCCCTGCAGCATTGTCCGAACAGTTGGAAGTCTGGTCGGTTTTGAATAGCGTTTCTTCGTCTCCCCAACCACCTTTATCAAGAAAATCCTGATAGCTGCCTTCGAATACGAAAGTTTTTCCATCATGAAAAACTATCAGCCTTTCGGCCAGGGCATGCAGGAACATCTCATTATGGGTCACAAGAATCACGGCACCGTCAAAGCTGTCAATCGCAGCCAGAAGGGCATCGCAGGATTCCATATCGAGATGGTTTGTCGGTTCATCGAGAAGAAGCATATTAACCGGTGTTGCAAGGATCTTACCGAGCATGACCCTGCTTTTTTCTCCGCCTGACAGGACAGAAATTTTTTTAAGCGCGTCATCGCCTTCAAAAAGCATGGCAGCGCAGATGTTTCTTGCAGTCTGCCTGTCGATATCCGGTGCGGAAGCCATTATTTCTTCTTCGATTGTGCGTTTGTCCGATAGCGTTACGATGTTGGTCTGTTCAAAAAAAGACCATTCTACCCCTTTGTTCCAGATGAATTCGCCTGTGATCTGCTTGAGGTTGCCGGCAATCAGCCTCAGGAGTGTGGTCTTTCCCTTTCCGTTCTGGCCGACGACGCATATTTTATCATGCGCGCCGATTGTTATATCGAGACCGTTAATCAGCGGGTTGGCCTGATCAAAACAAAAGCTTATGTTTTTTGCGCTCAGAACATATTTCCCATTATATTCTTTTTCCCTGAAACTGAATTCAAGTGCTTTCAGATTTTCAAGCTTGGTTTTCTTCTCCTGCTTTTCCAGTGCTTTCACCCTTGACTGTACAAGCCCTGCAAGCCGTGCTTTCGCCCTGAAGCGGGTAATGAAAAGCTCAACCTCTTTTCTTTTTCTTTCGTCATTCAGTCTTGTCTTTTCATATATTTCTTCATCCTGCGCAATCTGCGTGTAATATTTCTCGGTTGTACCCGGGATTTTGCGCAGCTTCCTCCTGTGAATGCCTATGGTATGCGTGATGACCTTGTCCATGAAACCACGGTCATGCGTAATCAGCATAAGTTCCCTGGGCCAGCCCTGTAGAAACTTTTCAATCCATCTTATTGATGTGATGTCCAGATAATTTGTCGGTTCGTCAAGCAGCAAGAGGTCAGGTTCTGAAACAAGCACTTTGGCAAGGTTGAGCCTTATCTGAAAACCGCCTGAAAATTCAAGAGGGTTCCTGTTCATGTCGGAGCGCTGAAAGCCAAGTCCTGCAAGTACCTTCTCAACTTTCCATGAATCTTCTTTTTCCGTCTCAATAAGGCCCTTCATCCCTTCTTTGAGTATGGTGTCTTCGGTAAATTCAAGCTGTTGTTTAATATAACCTATGCGGTAATTACGCGGGATCGTCACGGTTCCCTCATCCGGGGTATCTTCGCCGGTAATAATCCTCAGCAGTGTTGTTTTTCCGTGCCCGTTTCGTCCGACAAGTCCCGCCTTTTCTTTCTGGTTAAGCTTGAAGCTGGCGCCTTCAAACAGTATATGTTTTCCATATGCTTTTCCGAGATTGTCAACGCTGATCATATTCTTACAGTTGCTATAAGATCATAAACAGGCTGTCAATTGTGCAGTTTTATATTGGTTTGCCTGTAAGAAGATGCTTGATTTTCACGATGAATAAAAAAATTGACTGATATGTCAAAATTAAATTGACATGTCAATCAACTCTCGGTATCCTTTCTTTTATGGCTAAAGATGATAAGCAGAAAATTATTATTGATGCTGCATTGGAGGTCTTCAGGGACAAGGCTTTCGCCAACACCCGCATGGCTGATATAGCCAACCGAGCAGGGGTTTCATACGGTCTGGTTTATCATTATTTTTCAAGCAAGGAAGTTCTTTTCGATGTTATTGTCGAGTCGTGGTGGAAAAACCTTTATGAAATGCTTGAAGGGGTAAAGTCCGATCAGGATGAATTCGAGAACAAACTACGAATCATAATGAATTTCTTTCTTGATACTTATGAAACCAACCCCAACCTGATGGCGATCTTTGTCACTGAAGTGTCCAGAAGCTCGGTGTACCATACAGCAAGAGGGCTTTCGAGGTTCAGGAAGCTCTTTGAGCTGTTCGAACAGATTATGGTTATCGGACAGAAGAAGAAATTTCTTCGAAGCGATATAGCGCCTCATTACCTTACTTATATCTTTCTTGGTGCAATTGAGGCGTTCATGTCTGTTGTAGTGCTGGGTAACGAGAAGCTTTCAAATGACAGAAAAACCCGCGCCACGAATGCGATTTTAAGCGTGTTTCTGAACGGGGCAAAGGTATGAGATCAGTCATGTATAGCGGCGGAAACAATTCAAAGCGCAAAGTCTTTACAAGAAAATATGATTTTGTGAGAGGAGTTCGCCAATGCATCTGAAGGGTCAGATACATATCCATACTACTTCTTCAGACGGAAGGCTGACCCATCAGCAGGTTGCTGATACGTATTCGGGACTCGGGTTTGATTTCATCGCATATACCGACCATGACCATCTCTTAAAGTCAAACTATCGTGATTCCATAAAAACGGTAAAAACCAGGATGATTGTTTTCTCCGGTATTGAACTTACAATAAGCACACGCTGGGGATATGTTCATGTCAGCCGTATTGAAGGAGACAAGGAAATACTCCATACATTCAATCATCCGGGAGAAAACAATTTTTCCATAAATCATACTCTGGAGGCTATTGAAGATGTTTCCAGGGGCCTGAAAATTGATGCGGTCGAAATTACACATCACGGTTTTCTTACCAGAGAGTACGATACTGAAGAGATCCCCTATCCAAAAGTTGCAACAGATGACTCCCATTCCGTGCTTGGATGTGGAAGGGCATGGATAGAGCTTGATTCGACAAAGAAAAAAGACTCGATCATTAAGGCTATAAAAAACGGCGACTTTGCATGCTGCTATGTAAAGACGCCGGCAAAAAAAATGGTCATCGCATGATGGCTTTATAACAATCCAAGGAGGTTCAAATATGAAAAGGGTTGCTATCTGTGCAGTTGCCCAGCACAAGATTGAACCGGACATCTGGTATAAGCGTTTCCAGGGAATGCTTATAGACGTTATGGATGACATACGATCCCAGACCGGTTTCACCTACGATGAAAAAAATGGTGTCAGGAACATAGTAACATGTTCGGATGACGTATTTGATGCGCGCACCATCTCCAATAATGGTGTGACAGACGCTGTCGGCGGCCATTACAGGGGTGAGGAAAAGATGGCGCAGGAAGGTCTCAACGGCCTTGGATACGCCGCGAGCATGATCCTTGCCGGACATGATGATGTCGTCTATGTGGCGGGCCATTCAAAGGAAAGCCAGCCTGAAAGCCGTCTTCTGTGTTCAAGCCTCGCATATGATCCCTTCTACGGGAGACCTGTAGGACTCGATTTCCTTAATGTAGCGGCGCTCCAGGCAAGGGCTTATGCTGAAAAGTCAGGCATAACGGATGAACATCTTGCAAAGGTTGTTGTCCGTGCCCGGGCGTGGGCTGCAAAAAATCCTTATGCGAATGAGACGAAACAGCTTGATCTGGGCGATGTAATGTTTTCGCCGATGGTCTGCGACCCGATAAGGAAAAACCATATCTATCCCGTATCCGACGGTGCCGTGGCGTTCCTGCTCGCTTCTGAAGAAAGGGCGCATGAATTTACAGATAATCCGGTATGGATAACGGGATTTGCAAGCTGCATGGACAGCTATTTTCTTGGTGACCGCGACCTTGCGAGCAACTTCGCCCTCAAGAAGGCGTCTGAACGTGCCTATAAAAAAGCCGGAATCAAGAATCCGAAGAAGACGATAAAGCTTGCCGAAGTCATGGACTGCTACGCATATCAGCAGCCCATGTGGCTTGAGGGCCTGGGGCTGGCTGACGAGGGAAAAGGCGGAGAATTCATAGATGAAGGCCTGCTTGATAAATACAATGTAAACCGTTCCGGCGGGATGCTTTGCGGTTCACCAATCATGATCGGAGGCATGTACAGGGCGGCTGAGGCGGTACTGCAGCTTCAGGGCAAGGCCGGCAAACGTCAGGCCAAAGGCGTCAAATGTGCCGTTGTTCAGAGCACCACCGGCGGCGCCGGCCAGCATCAGGCAGTGCTTGTTCTCGAGAAGTAGAGGGGGTGAGACATGGGACATAAGAAAAACAGGAATGTAGCGATAGTCGGAATCGGCCAGACCGAATATTCTTCGCACAAGGAAAACCAGAATCAGGTCGAGATGATCAATGAAGCGGTCAGGGCCGCATTGGCGGACTGCAATGTTACCATGGATGATATAGAGTGTGTCGTCCACGGCAATATGGAACTCTTCGAGATGGTTCATCTTCCTGATATGTGGCATTCGCTCGGTACTCTTTCCTATGGGAAGGACGAATTTCGTCTGACGACCGGCGGCACGGTCGGCGCCACTCTTGTCTGCGCCGCAGATAATCTGATTGCTTCAGGTATGTATGATGTGGTCATGGCGATCGGAATGGAAAAATTGCAGGAGGGAAATACGACCGGCGGCATTACCAACATGGCGGATCCGCTCTGGTTCAGGCATCTTCAGACTGGTGCGCTTACCGCTACTACGGCAACGGCGATGATAGCGGAATTCGGGGAGGAAAGGGCTATGAAAGCCGCCATGCATTATCGTATCATGATGGATAAGCATGCATGCCTCAATCCTCGTGCTCACAGGCGATTCGGTCTCGAATATGAACAGATGAATGACCTCATGACTACTTCTCCAAAACTGGTTGGAGAGTTGAGGCTTATCCATATGTGTTCACAGTCTGACGGATGCTGCGTGATGATCCTTGCGTCAGAAGAAAAGGCAAAAGATCTTGCCAGGAAGGCGCCCGTATGGATACGCGATCATATAACAGTTCACCGCGAGGAAACCTTCAACTGCTTCGGTCTGGAAAAACCTGAGATGACACATCACTATGCTGCCAGACATCTGTTTGAAAGAAACGGGATAAAAGAGCCTCTGGAGTATTTTGACGTTTTCGAGATGTATGACCCGTCTGCATGGTGGGGTCTCGACTGGCTCAGGGAGTTTTTCCTGCTAGAAGGCGATGAACATATAAAGATGCTGGAAAACGGTGACTGGGACCTTGACGGAAAGCTCCCCATAAATCCTTCCGGAGGCGTCACTGCGACAAATCCGATAGGGGCTACGGCAATGGTGCGGCCCGCCGAGGCGGCGCTGCAGATAAGGGGAGATGCAGGTCCGCATCAGCTCAAACGCGAAGTAAAGCACGCCCTAGCATCAGGCTTCGGGGGGACACTGTGGACGGTGCTTATGATGCTTGAAAAAGATCTGGACTGGTAGGAGGTGGATGATGGCTGAATATTTTGGCTCAAGAGTGGAAGATATATTCGGTACGATGCCCGAGAGGTTCAAACCGGAAGGTGTAACCGGTGTCGATGTGGTTATTGGGTATGACATAACCGGCGAAGGCGGCGGAAAATGGACCGTGACGATCAAGGATTCAAAGCTAAAAGTTGAAAAGATTGAAGGCGGTCTGCCCAAATGTTCGGTAACTTTGAATACCGATGCAGAAGGGTTTGTCGGCGGAGCGCTGGGAAAACTCGATACAGGAGAGGCCTTTTCGTCCGGAAGACTAAAGGTTGCCGGTGATATAACCGCTCTGCTCAACGTCCTTCCGAAGGCCTTTACGCCGTTCAAGCCGGTCATAAGGGCTAAGGCAATCGTTGAGAGCATGCCTGAACGCTTCAGGGCCGACAAGGCTGAAGGTGTCAGTATGAAGATAGGTTATGACCTCTCCGGGACCGACGGCGGCAAGTGGACTGTTGTAATCAAGGACAATGCCTGTACTCTCAAGGAAGGCATAGATGCTGACAATACTGTTACCCTCATAATGGATGCAGATATTTTTGTCGGGCTCAATACCGGAAAGGTCGATCCGGGTGCTGCCTTCAGCGCTGGCCAGGTGAAGATAGACGGTGATATGATGGCTGCAGGAGCGACAGCAAAGCTGTTCAATAAATTCGAGGTCGCAGGTGGAGATGAAAAAGGCGGAGAAGAGCTGATCAGCCTCAAGTGTGTTCCTTCGATAAACCAGAGGTTTGCCACAGGTACGCACATGGGGAAATGGTTTAAAGGTCTCAAGGAAAAGAAGTTTTTTGCATCCAAATGTCCCGTTTGCGGAAGAACCCAGATACCTCCGCGTGAAGTCTGTGCAGTCTGCAGAGTACGTGCTGATGAATTCATTGAAGTTGGACCTAAAGGCACGGTAACCGTTATTGACAAGGTATATTTTGCAAGTCCTGACCCTCTCAGCGGAAAGGTCAAGCAGACACCTTATGCCGCTCTTTTCATGATTTTGGACGGCTCGACACCTGGTGAAAGTTTTGCACACGATATCAAAAAGGAAGATTTCGACAGGATTCGTCCCGGTATGAAAGTCAGGCCGGTCTGGGCGGAGAACAGGACGGGAAGCTTTTCAGACCTGCTCTATTTCGAAATCGATGACTAGGGAGGCATGATATGGCAGTAGATAAAAAAATAGACAAGAGTGAATGTTTTGTAATGAACGGCAAGATGGCCCTGCCGAACCAGTATTTTGCCGGCAGTGTCGGATCGAAGTTCATAATCTCCTTAAGAGATGCCAAGAAGATACTCGGTGTAAAATGCGGCAAGTGCAACAAGGTTTATGTGCCGCCTAGGGAATACTGCGAGAAGGACCTTGAAAAGCTTGATGAAAACTGGGTTGAACTTGGAAATGAAGGTGTTGTGACAAACTATACCATTGTGAATTACTGCGACAAGCACCTGCCCATCAAGCCGCCTTATATACTTGCGCTCATAAAGGTTGATGGTGCGGATACGCCTTTTGCACATATAGTTCAGGGGATTGCACTGGAAGACATAAAGATAGGAATGAGGGTCAAAGCGGTCTATGCAGCCGAGACTACGAATTCCATAAGGGATCTTGATCATTTTGAGCCTGTGTGAAGCAGGCATTTTGAATGGGTAAATTGATTCGGGCTGGTTCTGAAAGGGCGTTAGAAAATAAATTCTTTCGCCCTGCATAAAAAAATAAAAGTGGGAGGTAACGTAACATGGCTGAAAACAAGGTAATAATCTGTGCTGCTCTGGCGGGTGCCGCCACGATGAAAAACAATAACCCTTCTGTTCCCTATACACCTGAAGAATTCGCAATCGAAGCTGAAAAATGCTACAACTCAGGCGCTGCAATGGTGCATGTCCATGCGCGCCAGGATGACGGCTGGCCGACTCATGACCATGCAAGGATCAAGGAGACTCATGACGCGATCAAGGCAAGATGCCCCAAACTTATCGTCAACATGAGTTCCGCCGTCGGCATGGGCAAAACTCCCGAACAGCGCATAAGCCAGATCGTACATGTCAATCCTGAAATGGCGTCTCTGAATACCAACACGATGAATTTCTCAGTGCTTGACCGAAAAACAGGCGCAATATTCATAGATTTTATATTTGAAAACACATTCACCATGCTCCAGGATTTCGGCAAGGCCATGGAAGCCCAGAAAACGAAACCTGAGATCGAGATATATGACATAGGCGGTCTCGACAATGTTCTCCTTATAATGAAGCAGGGCTTTTTCTCCCAACCCATGAATTTCAACTTCGTATGGGGCGTTGTCGGCGGACAAGCCTTCAGGCCCGATGCGTTTGTAACCATGTACCACGCCCTTCCGGCAGGTGCCAACTTCACTACCTGCGGTGTCGGTATTGAACAGTTCCCGGCAAATATGATGAGCTGCCTCATGGGCGGTCATATGAGAGTAGGGCTTGAAGACAATACCCGCATGCCCGATGGTGAAATCGCCAAAGGTAGCTACGAGCAGGTCGAATGGGCCGTCACGGTTGCGAAATCTCTTGGAAGAACTCCTGCGACACCTGATGAAGCAAGTTCAATAATGGGTACGACCAGAAGATAGAACCAGGCTGCTGACAAGCTATCAGGCTGATAAGCGGAATCCGCGCAGGTTTCCGCTTCCAAGACCTATAGTTCGGCAGCTGTGTTCTCAAGGTTTCTTTCAAATTCACAGGAGGTCTTTATGAAGGAGAATCTGGGGCAGATTTTCAGGAGACAGGCTAAAAAATTCGGCAGCAGGCTTGCCGCCGAAAAGAGAATGGACGGAGTATGGCACGGTATTACCTGGGAAGAATACTATAAAGCTGCAAAGGAAATCGGACTTGGTTTATACAGCCTCGGGGTCAGAAAGGGTGACCGTGTTTCCATTTTGAGTACCAACAGGCTTGAATGGATTGAATCGGATATGGGTATAATCGGAATTGGAGCTGTTACGATACCCATATATCCGACAGTACCTTCATCTGAAGCGGGTTACATAAATAACAACTCAGATGCCAAAGTCTTCATTGCGGAAAACAAAGAAGCTGCCGATAAAGGTCTCGACACAATAGGGCTGTGTCCCGAGCTTTTAAAGATAGTCGTCATTGACACACGCGGCGTTGATATGAATGACAACAGGCTTATGAGTTTTGAAGAACTCAGAACGCTTGGTGCCGAACTGGACAAGAAAGAGCCGGGTCTTTTCGAAAAGCTGACAGATGCTGTAAGTGTGGATGATCTTGCCACATTTGTCTATACATCCGGCACGACAGGGCATCCGAAGGGCGCCATGATAACGCACAAGAATATTCTTGCCGTATTTGACGGTCTTGGCAAGATTGTCCCTGCCGACGAGACGGATGAAACGGTTCCATTTCTGCCGCTGTGTCATGTTTTCGAGAGAATAGCAGGACATTTCTACGGCATGAAGGTCGGCATCACCTCGCATTATGCTCAGGATTTCAACACAATCGTCGAAGACATACAGGCCAAGAGGCCGACAATCATTCTTGCCGTGCCCCGTGTGTGCGAAAAGGTCTATGCAAAGATACAGGCCCAGGTCAAGCAGCAGCCGCCGCTGATGCAGAAGGTCTTCAAATGGGCTACAACAGTAGGCGCACAGGTGAGTAAATTAAAAGAGAAGAAGCAGTCGATCCCGCTTCTTCTGAACATTCAGTATAAGATTGCATATAATCTTGTTTACAAGAAAGTCGCTATGGCGCTGGGCGGCCGTGTGCGCTGGATGACTGCTGCAGGAGCGCCGCTGTCCCGCGAGATTGCCGATTTCTTCAATGCTGCGGGCGTATTTGTAATCGAGGGTTATGGCATGACCGAAAGCACTGCACCTGCGACTCTCAACACGATAACAGACTACAAGCTCGGTACGACCGGCAAGCCGCTTCCGTGCAATGAAATCAAGATCGCTGACGACGGCGAAATCCTTATCAAGGGCGATAACGTCATTCAGGGCTACTGGAAAATGCCTGAACAGACAAAAGAGGCCTTTACCGATGACGGCTGGCTGAAAAGCGGTGATATAGGACATCTCGATTCAGACGGCTTCCTGGTAATAACGGACCGCAAGAAAGACCTTATCATAACCGCAGGCGGAAAAAACATAGCACCTCAGAATATCGAGAACATGTTCAAGCAGGACCCTCTGTTCGAGCAGGTCATAGTAATCGGCGACAACCGGAAATACCTTGTTTCGCTGTTCAACCTGAACCACGAAGAGAGTGCACGTATAGCAAAACAGGCGGGCATAAGCTTTAATAATCCTGAAGAACTGTTTGATAAGAAGGAGTTCTTAAACCTGGTTGACAAACATGTTCAGGATCTCAACAGAAATCTCGCAAGGGTTGAAACCATAAAATACTACAGGGTGCTCAAAAATACATTCTCGGAAGCCACAGGCGAACTGACGCCGTCGCTCAAGGTTAAGCGCAAGGTGGTCATGAACAAATACAAGGATATCATCGAGAGCATGTATCCGGTTGACGGAGAATAAATAATTTCAAATTTCAAATTTGAGATTTGAAATCACAAATATACAGGAGGTTAGTGTGGACATTTTAGAACAGGGAATTGGGGAGCTTTTCACGGATCCCGATCCGGACAAGGCAAGGCTGCACTTCCGCCACAAATCGCGGAAACTGGAAAACAAGCTCATGCCTCTCAAGGAAGCGATTGATAAGTACGTGAAGGACGGCGAATATCTCGCCATAGGCGGTTTTGGCGCAAACAGAGCACCGATTGCCGCTTGTCATGAGATTGTCCGGCAGGGAAGGAAAAACATGGGATTCGCAGGGCACACGTCCACCCATGATTTTCAGATTCTGGCTGCGGGCGAGGTTTTCAACAGGTGTGATGCCGCTTATATAATAGGCCTGGAAGCAAGGGGACTTTCCAATGTTGCCCGCAGGTATATGCAGAGCGGCAAGGTTCAGGTCACCGAATGGAGCAATTACAGCCTGGCGGCAAGACTCAAGGCCGCCGCTATGGGTGTCCCGTTCGTACCGACCAGAAACCTGATGGGAACCGATACCTTCAAGTACAGCGGCTGCAAGGTAGTTGAGTGTCCCTTCACAGGTAAAAAGATTGTGCTTCAGCCCGCCCTCTATCCGGACATATCGATCATTCATGTGCATGAAGCCGACATATACGGCAACTGCCGCATAAAGGGCATCATGATTGCCGATGACGATCTGGCAAGGGCTAGCAAAAAGCTCATCATTACATGCGAAAGGCTTATTCCCAATGAAGAAATCCGCCGTGATCCTACAGCGACGAAGATACCTTACTGGCTGGTGGATGCAGTCTGTGAAGTGCCTTTCGGCGCATATCCGGGTAATATGGCTTATGAATATTTCTCGGATGAACAGCATCTGAAAGAGTGGATGCAGACCGAAGAGGACCCCGAGAGGTTCAAGGCCTTCATGCAGAAGTATATTTATGGCTGCAAAGACCATTATGACTATATCGAGCTCAACGGCGGCATACACAAGATAATCGAACTGAGACTGAAGGAACACATGCTTCACAAGGAGGTGACCAATGGCTGATTACAATACCATGGAGCTGATGATTACGGTTGCCTCGCGTGAACTTGAAGACGGCGCCACGGCAGGAGTCGGGACGGGTGCCCCTTGTGCGGCGGCCATGCTTGCACAGAAGACTCATGCGCCGAACCTTGTTATCATGTTCGAGGCGGGCGGTGTAAGCCCGATCCTGCCTGAGATGCCGATCTCGGTCGGCGATTCGCGCACATTCAACAAGGCCATTATGGCAACCAGCATGGCTGAGATTATGGAGACATGCTGCCGGGGTTTTGTCGACTACACATTTCTGGGCGGAGCCCAGATCGATATGTTCGGCAATCTCAATTCGACGAAGATTGGAGGCGACCACCAGAAGCCGAAGGTTAGACTGCCGGGTTCCGGCGGGGCCAATGATTTCGGATCATTCTGCTGGAAAATGATGGTCATGACTGTCCAGGATGCGAGACGTTTTGTTGAAAACATCGATTTCATCACTACCCCCGGATGGATCAAAGGCGGCAATTCCCGCTATGATGCCGGTTTGCCTCTGGGAACCGGGCCTTATAAGATAATCACGAACATGGCTGTCATGGACTTTGAACCCGAGAGCAAACGCATGAGGGTCATATCCATCAATCCCGGCTATACATTCAAGGATGTGCAGGAAAACTGCGGATTCGAGCTTTTGCAGATTCCCAAGATAAAGGAGACAAAAGCACCGACTCACCATGAATTGTCGATTCTTCGCGAGCAGGTCGATCCGTACAGATACATAATTGGAAGATAGTAAAAAGCTAAAAGCTGTCGAGCTGTTAAGCAAAAATGCAAGTCAATTTCTTTGCGGCTTGATAGCTCATTAGCTTAACAACCAATCAGCTAAATTGGGAGGATAATATGTCAGGCAAGGTAGGGATAGTAGATATTGCCATGACAGCAGGTGCGCCAAGCCATGAGAACTTTCTCGACATAGTGTTCAGGGTCTGCAGGGAAGTTCTCGACAAGGCTGGTGTAAGCCGCGACGATGTTGGAACGGTCATCAGCTGTTCATCGGACGTTTTCCATTCAGGAATGAGCTGTGCGAATGCATACTACTGGGATGCAGGAGCTGCCTTGCTCAAAAACGGCAGCCGCCAGGATGGCGAAGGACTCTTTGCTCTTGCATACGCAGCAATGCGGATAATGAGTGGTAACTATGAAACGGCACTGGTCCTCGGTGTTTGCAAGGGCTCTGAAAATCCTGAAAATGACGTAATAACGCATTTCTATACCGACCCGTTTTATTTGAGACAGTTGGGTCTTAACGAAACAATAGCCGCTGCGCTCCAGAAACGGGAATACATGGAACGTGCAGGCATTACCCAGGAACAGTGCGCGAAAGTCGTTGTCAAAAACCTGGGCAATGCGCTCGGCAACCCGTATGCACATATCAGAAAGCGCATTACCGTTGATGATGTCCTGGCAACGGAAATGGTAATGGACCCCATCCATTCTCTGGAGGCGGGCCCCAAATCCGATGGCATAATAGCAATTCTTCTTGCAAACGAGAAAAAGGCCAAGCAGCTTACGAAAAAACCCGTATGGCTAAAAGGTTACGGTTCATCCCTGGACAGCTTTTACCCGGGCGACCGCGACCTCTTGAAAGGCCAGCTGCCCAATGCCGCAAAGCGAGCTTATGACATGGCAGGCATCAAGAATCCCAAAAAGGAGATAGATTGCTTCGAGATAACCGAGCCCTACGCCTTCCAGGAGCTTCTGTGGTGCGAAGACCTAGGGCTTTGCGGCAAAGGCGAAGGCGGCAAGCTCATCGATAAGGGCACTACTTCAATGGCAGGTGCAATGCCGGTCAACCCTTCGGGCGGAACGCTCGCCATGAATCCCTATATTTCACGCAGCCTGTACAGGCTTGCAGAATGCGTCCTTCAGATAAGAGGACAGGCGGGCGAGCATCAGCTGGACCGCGAGGTCAAGACAGCTCTGGCGCACGGCACGCACGGTTTCGCCGGACAATGCCATGCCGTTGCGATAGTGGGAGCATAGGAGGCGGCTATGGGAAGACCAGTTGCAATTATCGGAAGCGGACAGACAAACCATGGCAAGCGCTTTGACGTCAATTATCCCGAGCTTGTGAACGAAGCGGTCGAAGCCCTTATGGAGAACACGGGTATTGACCTCAAGGATATCGACGGTGTTGTTTTCGGCACCATGCCCTCCATGATGGAAGGGGTGGCGCTTACTCACTTCTATTTCGCCGATGTTCTGCGTGCCGTTGGCAAGCCGATTCTCAAGACCGAGACATGCGGTTCGACCGGGATATCGATAGCCATTACCGGCTATTACTGGGTGACATCCGGCATGGCGGACCTGGTCCTCGTAATCGGTTCCGAGAAGATGAACGAGGGTGATTCACAGTCGACCATGACGTCGATACTCGACCCGTTTTACCAGAAGTATTTCATCTCAGGCGCGCCGGGCATATTCTCCATGCAGTCTCAGGAGTGGTCCAAGCGTTTCGGCATTCCTGAAGAAAAGGTCAGGGCCGCTGCGACAAGGCTGTCGATAGACCATCACAATGATGCGTTCGATAATCCACACGCGCATATCAAACAGCATCTTACCGAAGAGCAGGTCAATACCGCCCGCATAATCACATACCCGGTCAGGCTATGGGATGTATGTCCTGCATCGGACGGTGCATGCGCCATGCTGATCGCATCCGAAAAGTATGCCAAGAAGCTCGGCAGGAAGGCGGCATGGATAAAGGGCGTAGGTTACTGCGGCGAGGAATACTGGTTCGGCGATTCGGACAAGGTAATCTGGCAGTCGGCGATACAGGCGTCGAGACAGGCTTATAAAATGGCCGGTATAAAAAACCCGCGCAAGGAACTCGACGTGGCTGAGGTCTATAATCCGTTCACCTTCCAGGAACTGCTCTATTACGAATGCTTCGGGTTCTGCGATTTCGGCACCGCATGCGATTACACCCTCAAGGGCGTATTCTCAAGAGAAGGCGAACTGCCCTGCGACCCGTCCGGGGGGACGCTCTGCACAAACCCCATCGGTGCAACGGGTCTCAACCGTGTGGCTGAGGCGGCCCTGCAGGTGACGAATCAGGCAGGGGCGCATCAGATTCCAAATGCCAAAACGGCACTGGCACACGCAATGGGCGGAGTCGATCAGTACAACGGCGTCATGATCGTAAGCTCGGTGAAATAGGGGGGATGCCATGAAAGAATATAAAACAATTTCGAATACGATGACGCTGCCCCATAAATACGGGGCAGGGCCTGTCATAACAAAATTTTATGACGGTCTGAGGCAGGGGAAAATTCTTGCGAACACATGCCCTCATTGCAAGAAAACATATGTTCCGGCCCGTTCGTTCTGTCCGGGATGCCTTGCCAAGATGGACAAATGGGTCGAGCTTTCGGGCAAGGGCGAGGTTGTTTCCTGGGCTTATACTGATAAACCCTTTTTCGGCTCGCCGTGTGAACCTCCTTTCATAACGGCACTGATAAGACTTGCGGGGACCGACTGTGATTTCCTGCACCTGATCGGCGGCGCGGATCTGAAGACTCTGTCCAGAAAGCTCAAAAAAGGCCTCAAGGTCAAAGCCGTTTTCAGTGATGATAAAAAAGGCCATATGCTCGACATCAAATACTTCGAGCCGGTACGTTAGGGGGTGTGTGATGGCGGAACAGATCAGAAAAGAATGCGATGTCGTTACGGACGAAATATCGGTCGACTATGAGATTGCCTACGGTCCTACGTGGATCAAGTTTTTTGACGGGATGAAGGAAGAGAAGATTCTCGGCAGCAAATGCGCAAAATGCGGAAGGATACTTGTGCCGGCGCGTTCATACTGCCCCCGCTGCTTCGTGGAAGTAAACAGCTTTATCGAGGTTGCCCAGGAAGGTGCAATTGTCGCCTGGGCGCTGACCGAGTACGAATACTTCGGAATGCCCACCAAACCGCCGTTCATAGGGGCCCTTATCAGGCTGGACGGCACCGATTCCAACTTCCTTCATCTGATCGGCGGCATCGACCTGTCCGATTCGGAGCTCGTGCGCAAAACAGTTCAGAACGGCATGAAAGTGAAGGCCGTCTGGAATGAAGACAAAAAAGGCCACATCATGGATATAAAATATTTCACACCGGTCAAGTCCGGGAAGAGCAAATAAATTGAACACGAAACTCTCCCTATCTCCCACCCCTCTTTCCCACATGGGAAAGAGGGCCATGTCTTTAATCAATCCGCGCCAAGACGCGGATTGATTAAAAGATATAGCCTCCTCCTGAGAACAGGAGGGGGATGGGGGAGGTTGAGTTCTTGATTCATAATACAGGAGGGAAGGAATGGATTTCACGTTAACAGACGAACAGAAGATGTTTCGGGAGACGGTCTATCAGTATGCCAAGAAGGAGATAGCACCCTTGTGCGAAGAGGCCGACCTCAAAGGGGAGTTCAGTTTCGAGGTGTGGAGGAAACTGGGTGACATGGGGCTTCTGGGGCTTCCTTTCCCTGAGGAGCTCGGGGGCTCGGGTGCGGATATTGTTTCATGCTGCCTTTCCGGCGAGGCGTTAGCCCATGCGGGCGTCGACGGCGGCCATCTGCTGGCGCTCGGCGCGCATACTTATTTATGCGCTGCGACGCTTTATCATTTCGGGACCGAAGAACAGAAGAAAAAATATATACCCAAACTTGCTACCGGCGAATGGATAGGCTGCATGGGGCTTACCGAGCCGGGTGCGGGATCTGATGCAGCCAGCATGAGGACAACGGCGGTCAAGAAGGGCGACAAGTATATTCTGAACGGTTCCAAGACTTTCATAACCAATGCCCCGGTAGCTCAGGTCATGGTTGTCTACGCCTCTCTTGACAAGTCAAAGAAGCATGAAGGAATCACCGCATTCATAGTCGAGAGGGATTTCAAGGGATTCTCCACAGGACAGCCTTTCCACAAGATGGGCTGCAAGTGCTCGACCACCTGCGAGGTCTTTTTTGAAGACTGTGAAGTTCCCCTGGAAAACTGCCTTGGAGGCGAGTTCAAGGGATGGAACATGGCGCTTTCCTCAGTCGAATGGGATCGCTGTACCCTGCTTGCCCCGTTCCTCGGGACTGGGCTCTTCGCGCTTGACGCATGCGCCAAGTATGCGAACGAACGTGTCCAGTTCAAGAAGCCGATCAGGGAATTCCAGGCCGTGCAGAACAGGATAGCTAATATAAAGATATTCAACGAGGCGGCAAAGCTCGCCATATACCGTGTCGCATCGTCTAAGGACAACGGGCAGATGCTCAATCCTCTGCTTGCAGCGGTCAACAAGATGTATGTCGGAGACCTGGGCTGTGAGATGGCCACGGACGCTGTAATGGTGCACGGCGGCTACGGCTTCATGCATGAATACCCGGTCGAGCGCAATTACCGCGATGCAAGGCTCGGGACAATCGGCGGAGGGACTTCGGACATCATGCGCATGATAGTTTCGCGCATCATGCTTATGTAATGGGGGTGGATAATGATAGATTATGAACTTAAAGAAGGTGAAGCTCTTCTCAAGCTTAAAGCGCTTGATTTTGCAGGAAAAGAAATAGCCCCGAATGCTGCGAAACTTGATACGGCCTCAAAGGCTGAAGCGGCGGATATGATGAAGAATAACCTGAAAAAGCTTGCCGCCGCAGAATTGCTGGCTCCGGGAATAAGTGAGGACGGTATTGACCTTATCAGCCATTTTGTGGTCGGCGAAGAGATTGCCAAGGCATGCGCGGCTACATGGCTGAGCGCGAGGACTACCGGTTTCAGATGTGCCGGGGCGATTGCGCTTTTCGGAACGGCTGAGCAGAAAGCGAAATATCTGAATGCGCTTATCAAAGGTGAAATCACGGGCGCAGTCGCATATACCGAAAACGGTGCGGGGAGCGACCTTAATTCGATTTCAGCTGAAGCCTTTATGGATGGCGGTGAATGGAAGATCAACGGCACGAAGGACCTTGTTATAAATGCCCCAATTGCAGACATATTCCTGATTCTTGCATGGACTGACAGGAATGCAGGTCAGGCTTCAATGTTTATAGTCGAAAAAGGGGCAGCAGGTCTGAAAGTTGGAGAAGCGGTTCAGACGCTCGGCATATGCGGATGCCCGGTTGCGCCCGTTATTCTGGAGAATTGCAGCGCTGCCGGTGTTCTCGGTGGAGATGCAGGAAAGGGTATTGCCCAGGTCACGAAGATCCTTGAAATGGGGAGAATCGGTGTTGCCGCACTTAGCGTAGGCATCGGGACGGCATGCATGGAAAAGTCAACAGCCTGGGCGAAATCCCGCAAGGCGTTCGGAAAGCCGATCGGCGCCTATCAGGAAGTGGGCTTCAAGCTGGCCGACATGTTCACATTCAATGACCTGGGAAGGGCGCTTGGATTGCGCGCTGCCTGGGCGTTCAACAATAAGGAGAACGAGGCAGAGATACTTGCTGCATGCGCCAAGGTGTTTTCAGGTGAAGCGGTCACTAAGATTGCAAACTGGGCGGCCCAGGTCTTTTCAGGACACGGATACGTCAAGGGCTCTGAAATCGAAAGGCTCTACCGTGATGCGCGTTTCTGTGAATTCTGCGAAGGCACGTCGGAAGTTCTCCGTACGGTCATTGCGCAGAACGAACTGGACAAGTTCAGAGGGGTATAAAAGATAGGAGACAGGAGTAAGGAGTAAGGAGATAGAATAAAAAACTGTTCTGGTTTTCTTCTTACTCATGGCTCATGTCTGCTGAATACTTAATCATTACTTTAGGGAGGGAAGGATATGTCATTCGATGCAAAGTTTGTCGGCCGGAAATACGGGCCCATGACCTATGAAGTGGGCAAGGAAAAGGCAAAGGAATATGCTCGCGCGATAAAGAGCAATGACCCGCATTATCTCGACGAGGATTTTGCGAAGGGTACGAAATACGGCGGCCTTATAGTTCCTCCCACCTTCGCGGTTGTCTATTCGGGGCTTCTGTGCGGGCCATTCTTTCTTGACCCCGAGCTGAAGATCGATTTCGCCATGCTGGTCCATGGAGAGCAGGCCTTCGAATTCTTCGAGGTGGTCAGGCCAGGTGACGTGATAACATCCTGGGGTACTATTTCAAAGGTCGAGAACAAGGAAAAGCTCGATGTGGTGTCGTTCGAGGTGCTGGCAAAGAACCAGAACGGTACGGATGTCTGCAAGGCAACCTATACGTTTGCAATAAGGAAAAGGGGGTAGGTCATGGCTGTTGACATTAAGAACCTCAAGGCTGGAGACACCTTCACTGCGAAGGAGGAAGTGGACAGGTACCGTACAATCCTTTATGCAGGCGCGTCAGGCGATTTCAACCCCATTCATATCGATCCCGAGTTCGGACAGATGGTGGGCCTGGGCGGAGTGATACTTCACGGGCTCTGCACGCTGGCATTTACGGCTAACGCCATAACCAATTTCACCGGCGATCCGGGCATGCTGAAAAAGTACAAGTGCCGTTTTGCAAAACCGGTGCATCTGGGTGATGTCATAACGACCGAGGCGACGATAACGGATGTGTCGAACGGGAAGGCGACATTGACGCTCAAGGTGACGAATCAGGAAGGAACCGAAGTATTGACAATGGCGGAAGCCGAAATAGGATAGCAGCAGTACAGCGCGTGATAACTTCGCATGCCTTTGATTCGGGCTGTTGGCCCTCACCCTATGGGCGTTCCTGCGGAACGTCCAATTTCGTGATGCGAAATTGTGTTGCTCCTTGCGGAAACGTTGCGGCGTACGTCTAAGTACGCCTAGCATTTCCGCTTCGTCGCTCCTCGGTCTGCTTTGTTCTGACGCGCTGTGATCTTATCAATAATTAAAATGACAGTCTTGGTATCCTTCAGAAGGATTTGCTCTTTATTGTTTAAATTTAAGCCTATCCATATGATGATAATGTATAAATATTATTTTAGTCTTTGTTTTCCTTGAAAAGTTTATCGATGGACTCTTTTTCTGTCGGTGCTACAAATGAAAAGAATGGCGGTATTGGCTTTTTCAGCTGGAGAATGTCTGCAATACCCTTTCTTATAATCATCTGCTCCATTTCAATGTCAGAATGGCCCTGAGGATAATAACAAACGCGTTTAATATGGGATTTGTCGAATTCGTATCCAACACATTGAGACATTTGATATATTAATTCAGTTAACAAATCTTTACCTTTATTTGTCCATGCTTTATCTTCTTCAGCGGTTAAAGGTTCTTTTCTGGTTGTGGGTATACAAAGATGATCGTAATATATTTTCCAAGCCTCAACGACTTGTTTTGATTTTTTATCATCACCATAAAATTCTACGTCGATCCTGTTTAAGGACTCAACGTGAAGCGGCGATAATGTTGTTGCTCTTGTTGCCATTAAAGCACGGAATAAATCCAATCTTCTTTTCTTGCCCTCATTTCTTTTAGATATCAGTTCATTGATTTGAATAGCGATTAGTGGAGCCAATAAGATTGCTATTACTGAGAATATTCCTAAAATAATTGCATCTATTGACATATAATAGCCTCCGCAGCTTAATAATCTCTATAATCTATATAAAAATACGATTCATCAAGAATCAAGGTCAGGTCCCTTTTGTTCTTCATTCAAGTGCTTCAATATCCGCCAGATCCTGAAGGCGGCCGCTGGCTTTTTTGTTGATTTTAAGGCTTTCTATATCGATGAAGTTTACCGTGATGCCATCTATTTCGGTTTCAATCCGCTTGTCATAACAATCATTAAATTCAACTCCGGAGACTGAGCAAAGTATATCGATTCTATTGGGCGGATTACCCAATTGAATTGTGTGGCCTTCAGCGAGGAAATCGTTTTCTGTTAACCCCAGAGAACCGAAACCGAACTGATCGAGTGCCTTGATGATAGAAGCTGCATTTTCAGGCGACAGGGCGATCCATATGTCGATATCTTTTGTGTAACGGGGGTGTCCATGGACTGCCAGCGCATAACCGCCTACAACGAGATATTTGACCCCGTTACTTTTTAATAATTGTATAAACTCTTTGAAATCTCTGTTCAGCACCGTATCTCCATTGAATATATTCCTGTCTTATTTCTTCAAGTGCGGCAATCCGCTCTTCGATAGGTCTTGACTGCCAATACAGAAAATCATTTGAATCTTTTTCAGCAGTTACTTTCTTTGAATATACAGGCGATATGCTTCTGATCATGATTTTAATGTATCATAAAACAGCTCTCGTAACAATTTATTCCAGTATTCTAAGGTTAATGCAGAACCGTCGTCAGCCACCGCCGTTTTCGATGAATTATTGGTTGATCCTGTCTGCGGCTTTCTGTCTGATGTTGAAGAGATAAAAACGGGTTATCAAAGGTATGGAAGACTTCCAGCGGAAAGCCGAATTGGTAGTCGGCCGGATTGACACTGCTGCAGATCACCACGCTGTGTGCGGTGGCATCGGCCTGGTCTGGGACGCGCAACAGTTCTCCATATGCGTCGAACACCGGTGTTCCGCCGGTTGCCGGGTTCAACTCGATGGAGCCGCGATTCTGTTCTGCTGTTGCCGGAATTTTATCGGTTGTCCAAGTGATCGGGTTTATGGCAATGCCTCCCGGCCGTGTGACAGGGTTTGTGCCGCCGGGGACAGGGGCTTTCTTTTCCATGGTATTCGGTTGAGGCAGGTGCCATCAGTCAATGTGCGGCCAGTAAGTAGTCTATTGGCGTAATGGCATTATCCGGGTTGCTGCTGTCTCCGCATGCCGTCAATAAAAGTATTGTGAGGCTCAGGATGGCAAATAATGAAATTCTTGTCATGAAAACTTTTGGCAATTACCAGCTTAATCTTTTATCAAATCTGAAGCATGGGTGGACGATTTTTTCAGAAATAATCAAGTTTATATCTATTTCATGTCGATAAGCTTGAAGGAAAAAATAGAGACGGAGGTCATATGAAAAACCCAATTTTTTGGGCAGTTCTGACGGGTCTGGTATTCTGTTCGACAGTCTCATTTGCCGATTCGCCTGTTCCGAACCTTGTCGGAACATGGGTTGAGAAAAGCGATAAGGTAGTTCTGGTGAAAGGAGATAAAACACCATGGCAGGATAAGCCGGGTATATCCTGCGAAACCAGGATAATCGAGCAGAAGGGCCGTATAATTCACGGCGAGGCCATATTGCCTTCGGGGGTCGAAAAAATTGCGGGTATAATCGCGGCTGACAATAAGAGTGTCTATATGGTGGATGAAGATGGAACCATAGATTTGAAGATCATAAACAAGGACAAGATCCAGTTCGTACACCGCCATGTTATGAATAACGATTGCTCGGTCGTTGCCGGAACCTGGACGAGAAAAAAGTAGAAGCCTCTTGATTATCTTAATACCGGGCTTTCCATACAGATGACATCTATGGCTGGATGGCCCGGATATGTCTGGTGACACATCCGGATCTGTCAGGTGGATCGGGTTTTATGTCAAGATTATTGACTCGTCATGGGCGGGTGTGAGATAAACTGTATTATTGAAATAAAATATTTATGAGCGAGGTGTTAGATGACGTCAAATAAACTTGGGAAATATTTCGTGATTATTCTGATGGCTTCCCTGGCATTCATGGTCTCCTGCCGGGTAAAATCCGTTGGCCCCTGGCACCCCGAACGTACAACCTACCCGAGAACGATCTATAAGGCCGATCAGCTCGATGATATCAAGGCCAGACTCGGCCGGTTTCCCTATAATGAGCTTTACAGCCGGGTTCTGTTTCAGGCTGACCGTACTCCGGCGCCTCCGGCTGAGAAGTTTGATCCCCCGACTCAATTCGATAACGCAAACATTGCAAAATCCGCAGCCTTTGTTTTTGTTGTTAGCGGAAACGATGAATACAGGCAAAAAGCGATAGAAATACTTAAAACCGTTCCCCAGAAATTCGATACCCTAACCTTTGAACTTTTTGATCGCGACATAAATATTGCGGAAGCCCTCATGTGCTATGCGCAGGCCCTTGACATGCTGCTCGGCGCCGATGCCGTCAACCAGGCCGACAGGAACGTAATAGAAGACAGGCTGGGCAACATTACAGATAAATTTTTCAACAACTGGGCGGAACTTATCTGCGGGGCTTATGAGTTTGCCCGCAACAATCATCATACCAAAATGGCGTCGGCTTTCGGAATGATAGCAATCGTATTGAATAATCACCCCATGGCGAAAGTCTGGATAGATTACGCCATGAACGAAGTGGAAACTGATCTTGACAGCCTTGTCACCGCCGACGGCGGCTATGCCGAGGGTCCAAACTACTGGACGTATTCGGCCAGCAATGTGCTGCCGTTTGCATGGGCCTATCATCTGTTCAATAACGGCCAGACCGAGACCTTTACGGACAGGCCCTGCTATCTGAGCGGTCTGGGACAGAACGGAAAATCAGTTGCAGTCAAAGACTTTTTTTCCGACTGGAAAATCAGGGCCCTTTCCGAATGGATGATAAAGGTGCGGCAGCCCGACGGATTTACGCCGCCTGTTGATGATTCGAATTTAAGCGGGTACTATAATGCCATCATAGGCCAGGTTTACAGAGACGGTGTTTTCACCTGGGACTGGCTGACCTCCTCAGCATATATTAATTCACAGAGCTGCGCAGACCTGAGTGTCGATATGATCTGCATCTATGACGACAGCATCACTCCTGGGGAGCCATCATGGCAGCCGAGCATGATGATGAAAGAGGCCGGCAATGCGGTCATGAGAAGCGGCTGGGGCGCAGACGACACATACGTAATGTTCCTTGCCGAGAACGGCAGGGCGCGGACGAACGGTTACGGACATGAGCACCCTGACGGGCTCAGCTTCATACTTTATGCTTTCGGTAAAAGCCTTGCCATAGACAGCGGATATATAAATTATGAAAATCATGACCTCGTAAGATATGCAAAAAATCACAATCTCATTCTTGTCGACGGCAAAGCACCCGAGCCCGGTATGTATACCTCGGGCGGGGTCGATGCATTCTTCAAGGATTTCATGACGACGTCATTTATGGATTACTGTTCGGCCTGGACAGATTTCTCGGGAATCAGGCACAGCCGGTCGCTTCTGTTCCCTGACAAAAGGTATCTGGTTGTTTCGGATGATATCAAGAACAACGGGATACTGCTGCATACATATAACTGGCTGCTGCACGGAAACGGCGGAGGTTCCACCGGCGGGACATTCACTTCGGCTTCAGACGGCGGATTGTGGGTTAACGGCAGTGCCGCACTCAGGGCCGTGGTCGTTTCACCTGAAGGCAGCCTTAATCTGAGCACTTATGATGATTATCACGGCTTTGACTGGGGACAGGAGAAGAAACACTCCGTGCTCCGGGCCGATATCAGGGCTAAAAATGCACGCTATCTTGCGGTTCTGTATCCATTTGCCACTGGAACGGATGAACCTGAAATAAAACCTCTTAACGTAACTGACGGCAAGGCCATCACAATTGCAGAACCTGGAAATACTACTCTTGTAAGGATTCAGGCTGCTTCAAAAAAAGCTCAGTCATGGTCAATCGATGGGATAAGCGGCAAACCTGAATTTCCTGCAGTAAACAGCGATGCGGGGCTTATCCGGATTTCGGCAGGAAGCGACGGGACCATGAACGGGGTTTTCCTGGAAGATGCATCGAGCCTTATGATCAATGATACTTCAATAATGAGTTCTGAATCGAAAATCATACTTGCCCTGGCGTTCGGCGAAGGGATCATCAACGGCCATGTCATAGCGCCTTCAGGGACAAGCATCAATCTGTTTACAGGAGTAGCGCCCCTGTCTGTAGAGGGAGATACTGTGAGCGGATTTGTTTCACAAGGTCAGGGCATGACAAGGATTTCTTTCTCAGGCCAGGGCGATTTCACGGTCTACCTCTCTGGAAGTTCGATACTTAACAAGCTGATGGCTGAAAACAGAGTGAGTAATTTTTTATAAAGCATTATCTCAAGGCCCCCTGTTAACTATAACCGGGAAGACCGGGTTTGATTGCGCAATCTTCCGGGATGATGCCGTGCAGGAAGCGTTTGTCTGCTGATAAGTGATAAGGCATAATATCATTTTGTATTAAGAGGTCAAATTCATGTACTTGGCAGTATTTCTCACATACGCATAATGAAAAGCAAAATCTATATTTTTTTAAGAATGACCACCTGCCTGGTAATCCTCCTGTGCATCTTTTCTGTAGCCCTTCATTCACAACAGTTATACAGGGTCGAAGCAGATGCCTTATCTGTTTATTCTGACAGGCCGAATGATCCTGCCGCCAGGCAGGTCATTGCGCTTTATCCCTCGGTCAGGGCAGGGCTTGAAACAAAGCTTGTCTGGAAAGTGGATTTCAAACCGGCCGTATTGCTGGTGTCCGACCGCAGGATGTTCACTGAAATGTCGGGCAGTCCCCTGATCGCAGCATATGCCGTTCCTGAAAAAATGCTCATCGTCATTGACTTATCGAGAATGAACACTGAACCCTTTACCCTCGCAGCCACACTCGAACATGAATTGTGCCATCTCCTGCTGCACCGTTACATACACCCGGATAATCTTCCGAGATGGCTCGATGAAGGCGTATCCCAGTGGGTAAGCGGCGGGCTGGCCGAGATCGTTACAGGCAGCAGAAAGTCCGCACTCGGAGTGGCTGCATTGAGCGGGGGATTCATTCCGCTTCCTGCCCTTTCGCGCAATTTTCCCCTTGACGGGCGTTCTATGGCCCTGGCCTATGAAGAGAGCAAAAGTGTGGTTGAGTACATTATTGCAAACTATGGGAATAAAGGCCTCCTTGATATCCTTGATGCCATGAAAAATGGCAACGATGTTAGTGATGCAGTAGCCATGAGTCTGGGGGTGCCCCTCTGGAAGCTGGAAAAGGAATGGCGCGAGTCTCAGCGAAGCTGGGCGTCCGTCATCTCATTGCTGGTAGCTAATCTTTACACGATCCTGTTCGCATTCGGAGCACTTGTTACGCTGGCTGTGTACGTGCGCTTCATTATCAGGAAGAGGCGCATAAGAGATGAAGAGGAATATGAGTGAGCCCTTTATTCCTGCAATTTAAGCGGCATCACAGTGTTTTCTGATATGGATAAATATGTATTGCATGATAGTATATGCGGTACAAAGAAAATGTTGAATGCTTGATCAAATTTGAAAATATTTTCAGGAGGCGATTGATGGCAGATTTAATATCTTTCATGAAAACGGTGCTCGAGAAGAAATATCATGAAACCGCCCTTGCGGTAATTGATGCGGTTTATCATGATGTCCCCGGGATGCTTCTTAAGAATGAAGAGATACTGAAGAATTTTAATGAGATCCTGAACAGGAATAAAACAGCGGCTTTGGGATATTCCGCTTTTATGGCGCTGTTCAACCTGACCTCTCTGCCGCTTTATGGAAAAACATTCCTTAACCTTTCCTTACGGGAGCGTCATGAATTCTTGAAACGATTGATCGATTCCAGTTTTTTTGTGCCCAGAATGATCGGTGTCGGTGCCAGCTTTCCCTTCAAGTTCGGATACGTTTGCTCGGAGAAGGTTCATGCATCTTTAGGTGTTCCGTACAGGAAAGAAAAGGTGTGCCCCGAACCTGAACCCAGGTGGATGAGGCAGATAACACCGGCAACAGGCTTCGATTCCGATGAGACGATAGAAGCGGACGTGGTTGTGGTCGGAACAGGGGCGGGTGGCGCGGTCGTCGCAAAGGAACTTGCCGAAAAGGGTTTTGCCGTGGCCATCGTCGAATCCGGAGAGTTCTTCCGCAGGGAAGTCTTTACGGGAAACCCTCTGGATATGGTTCCCATGCTTTATAAGGGCAGAGGGATTACCGGCACGATAGGTAATGCCGTAATACCCATACAAAGGGCTAACGCGGTCGGCGGGACCACGCTTATAAATTCGGCCACATGCTTCAGGACGCCTGAAAGAGTACTGAAAGAATGGGTTGGCATGGGCCTCTCGGATTTTACGCCGCAAGTGCTGGAGCCATATTTCGAGCGGGTCGAGAAGACGATAAGCGTTCAGGAATGCGAGGCCAAATATATCGGACCCATAGGGGAGGTCATCAGGGACGGCTGCGCTTCTCTCGGCTACAGCTGCGGACCTCTCAAGCACAACATCATCGACTGCGACGGGCAGGGCGTGTGTACGCAGGGCTGTCCGAAGGACGCAAAGCAGTCGACTAATCTTACCTATATACCGAGAGCGCTCAACTCGGCGGCGCAGCTTTTTACCGGATTCAGTGCGGAAGACATCATCATCGAGGGAGGGCGCGCAGCGGGCATAAGGGCGGTCGGAAAGGGAAAAGACGGACGCAGGGTCATGCTTACATGCAGGGCGAAAGCCGTAATATTGTCCGCCGGCACGTTTGTCTCCCCGGTTATCATCCAGAAAAACGGTCTTGCCAGGGGAAGCCGCTGGGTGGGAGGCAATCTATCCATACACCCGTGCGTCTTCGTAGGAGCCATGTTCCCGGACAGGCACATGAGAAACGGCGAAAGCATCCCTCAGGGCTACATGATTGACCAGTTCGACGAGAAAGGGATGCGTTTCGAAGGCGGAACGCCGCCATTCATGGTCTTTTCGAGCCTGATGCCCGGCATCGGAAACGAATACCTAGAATGGGTAAAATCATATGATAACGTGGGCATATTCGGGTGCATGGTGAAGGATACAAGTACGGGTTTCGTAAAGCAGGGCCCGTTCGGTTCCACTCTGGCATACTACAACCTGTCCGGGAGGGATACGAAGAGCCTTATCGATGCGATTGTAATTCTCGGTAATGTGTATTTTGCCGCCGGGGCGTCGAAGATTTTCCTGCCTGTGTATAACAGGCCTGTAATCGAGAGGGCCTGTGACCTGAATTCCATTTACACAAGAGGCCTCAAACCAAGAGACCTTATGCTGAGCGCATTCCATGCAATGGGTACAGCCAGGATAGGGATTAACAGCAGTGTTTCAGCCTTTGATGCAAACCACCAGTGCCACTGGGTGCCCGGGCTGTATGTGGTCGACGGGAGCAGCATACCGACGAGTCTTGGCGTCAACCCCCAGGAAACGATAATGGCGATGGCGACAAGGGCTGCCGATAAAATCGCACCTGTGCTGGAGGGATAGATGAACCTTATAAAGATAGATGAAAAGACCTGCAATAATGACGGGATCTGCGCCGCTGTTTGTCCCGCCGGATTGATTGATATGAAAAAGGGAAAATTTCCTGAATCAATCGCTGGAGCGGATGAGCTCTGCATAAAATGCGGGCACTGCGTGGCATCCTGTCCGACAGCGAGCATTACCCATCGCCATGTGCCTCTGGAGAAGTGCCAGGCAATAAAAGATGACTTGAAGATATCGTTCGAGCAGTGCGGGCAGTTTCTCATGAGCAGGCGGTCAATAAGGTCATACAGGGACAAACCTGTCGCGCGTAAAGACATTCAGAAACTTCTGGATATTGCCGCTTATGCGCCTTCAGGCCACAACACCAGGCTTAACAAATGGCTCGTCATCGACAACAGGGACGAGCTTAAGAGGTTTTCCGGCATAGTTATAGACTGGATGCGCTTTATGCTTGAGGGTATGAGGGAGATTGCCGTTTCAATGCACATGGACAGAGCGGTCGAGAGGTGGGAAGCTGGAAAAGACGTTATATTGCGCAAAGCCCCGGTTGTTGTGGTGGCCTATGACGAGGCGGCAAACCCTATGGCGCCTTCAAGCTGCACGATCGCCCTTGCCTATCTCGAGCTTGCCGCACATGGCATGGGGCTTGGCGCATGCTGGGCAGGCTATTTCAATGCTGCGGCGATGACTTTTCCCCCGATGAAAAAGGCGCTCTGCCTTCCCGAGTCCTGCCAGAGCTTCGGGAGCATGATGATAGGCTATCCAAGGTTTGATTATGTAAGGATACCTTCAAGGAAAAAGCCGGACATCTCCTGGCGGTGAGCCTGGGCCGGAATTGAATGAAACGGTTTGTGCTCCGTTTCAAATCCTTACGCTCGATCTTTCAGTTTTATATCATAGTAGAAACATGACTGAAGGTGATCGTACCGCTGGCTGACAATAAAGAATGGTTATATTATTCATGAAAGCAAAAACTTTATGTCTGGCAATAATGGCGGACTTTGTTTAAAATCGCAATTCATGACATATCCTATGGCGGCAGATAATCTATTTCATGATTCCGATATCCTGATTTCAATAAAAGACCTGCATACGCATTTTTTTACGCCTGAGGGCACCGTAAAGGCGGTTGACGGGGTCAGCCTTGACCTTAGAAGAGGAAGCACGATCGGTATTGTCGGTGAAAGCGGATGCGGTAAAACGATGCTCTCGCTTTCCATCCTCAGGCTTGTCCCGCATCCGGGAAGAATAACCGGCGGATCAATCATTTTCAGAGGCGATAACCTCCTTGAGCTTACTGAAAAAGAGATGCGCGGCATCAGGGGTGACCGTATTTCCATGATTTTCCAGGAGCCAATGGCTTCTCTCAATCCCGTTTTCACAATAGGTTCTCAGATAGCCGAGGTTATACTCCTTCACCAGAAGGATCTGGCATCGAACAGAAAAGATGCCCTGAAAATCGCTGCAAACATGCTCGGTCTTGTCGGCATCCCGGAACCCGGCAAGCGTATGAAAGAATATCCGCATCAATTGAGCGGCGGCATGTGTCAGCGCGTCATGATAGCGATGGCGCTTGCATGCAAACCGGAACTGCTGATAGCCGACGAACCAACTACGGCGCTGGATGTGACCACTCAGGCTCAGGTGCTTGACCTGATGGATAAGCTCAAGGAAGATCTCGGGACATCCGTGATGTTCGTCACCCATGATCTGGGCATTGTCGGCCAGATATGCCAGGACGTGGCTGTCATGTACACGGGGAGGGTGGTTGAGTACGGGGATGTGGACATGATATTCAATAATCCGCTTCACCCGTATACGATTGGCCTGATGAAATCAGTTCCTGTTGCAGGTGATTCTGCCAGAAAAAAAAGGCTTTCAGCAATCCCTGGAACCGTACCCGGCCTTGTCGATATGCCCGAGGGTTGCAGCTTCATTCCCAGATGCGGCATGAGGATGGATAAATGCAGTATCGAACCGCCTGAAACAACACTTGAAGGCGGCCGCAGGATCAGGTGCTGGAGGTATGTTTGAACAAGCCTTTGCTCAGCGTAAAAGATATTAGAAAATCATACACGATAAGCTCCGGCCTTTTCAGGACCTCGGGCACGGTAAAGGCGGTTGACGGGGTTGACCTCGATATTTATCCCGATGAAACGCTGGGTCTTGTAGGTGAGAGCGGATGCGGCAAGTCCACCCTTTCAAGGCTGATACTGCTGCTTGAGAGACCTGACAGCGGGCAAATCACTTTTTCCGGCAGGGATGCACTGCGCGCAAATGCCCGGGAGCTCAAAGAAATCAGAAGGAGCATGCAGGTAATATTCCAGGACCCTTTCGGTTCGCTCAATCCCCGCAAAAAAATTCTCTCGATCATAGAGGAACCGATTCGCATTCACAGGATGTTCCCGAAATCAGAAATCAGGGACAGGGCATTCTCGCTGATGGAGATGGTAGGTCTCGGCAGGCATATGGCGGACCGCTACCCCCATGAATTTTCAGGCGGCCAGCGCCAGAGGATATGCATAGCCCGTGCGCTGGCAATAAATCCAAGGCTCGTAATCTGCGATGAGCCGGTAAGCTCTCTTGACGTGTCAATACAGGCGCAGGTGCTCAATCTGCTGACCGATCTGAAGGAGCGTATGGGCCTTTCCTACCTGTTTATCTCTCATGATCTTTCCGTTGTGGGGTATCTGTCCGACAGGGTGGCCGTAATGTATATGGGCAGAATTGTTGAATTTTCTTCAGCAGAGGATATCTTTGAAAGGCCGCTTCATCCCTATACCCGATGTCTGCTTGATGCAGTGCCTTCCATCAGGAACCGGGGGAAGAGGCCTGCCATAAAAGATACATCTGTAATGAACTTGACTGGCTGTGATTTTTTTTCCAGATGCCCGTATGCAACCGGCCGCTGCAGGGATGAAAAACCGGAACTCGAAGAAAAATCTCCGGGTCACCGTGTTTCGTGTTTTCTGTAAGACGCGCCTGAAGGCCGGTCTTATCTGTCAGGAAGACCTGAAGTGGGGATCGGATTCACGGGTTTTGTAAAGTCGCCGCCTCTCTTGTCCCTGTCCCTCTTTCTTTCCTGCAGAAGGAACAGGACTGTTGCTGAAGTGGCTTTGACATGAGCAAAAATGTCTTCCAGCGACTTGTAATCGGCATGTTTGGTCAGCGCTTCCTGAAGATCCGCCATGCACTTTGAAAGCGTTTCTTCATGCAGTTCATGCTTTCTCTGTACCATTACCTTTTTGGCATCGTCTTCAATACTCATAATCCCCCCTTTTATCCGAGAGTATATTAAGATTATTTCTAACAGGCCCGGGTCTTTTCCATGATTTCAAGGATATCGATGCTGTGTTCGATGGTCTTGAGGGTGGCATTCAGGTTCTCGATCTCCCCTGCATACTTTTCGACAGTAGCACTGTCAGTCTCTCTGGCCATATCCTTCTTGATCTTTGATTTCAATCCCCTGAAATAGGATACCTCTTTATCCGACATGGAAAGGATCCTGGGCACCTCTGTCTGTGAACCCGATGTGGTCTCTCTTAAAAATTCAATAATGTCGGGTGATTCCGACCTTGTCAGGCCATGCTGCATATCGGTATCCATAAACTGGATGTCGTTATAATAAAATCCCAGAACACTGCGTATCAACCGAGCCCTCGATTTGCACAGAAGAGGCAGGTATTCCTTTTCAAACTTCTCCAGAAGAACGTTTATCTTTATCTCGTATTCCCGCTCTTCGTCACTGTGGTCGCTCAGGAAATACCCGTTTATTTCGGGAAGGAACAGATCATGATATGACATGAGCGCCATTAAGATAATGAAGTCGGCGACAACATTACCGTTTGTCGTGCATGAACTTGTAGATATGGCCCCGCCCCTTGAAATAATTTCCTGAGGGGCCTTGACAAACCAGTCTGTCCCGAAGATTCCCGGTATGTTGGTAATGGCTTCGAATTTTACTCCTTTCTTCCTGACTTCATTGACGAACTCCCTGTCTCTGTAAACGAGACCTGCAGCCTTGACATTCGGAAGCATGGCGCCATAGACGAAACCGTATTCATTATCCTCATAGAAAGAGAATTTAATATAGTCGGGTGTGCTTACATTCATGAATTCCGGAGGGAAATTCACAAGGACTGTCTCTCCTTCGACCTCTTTTATCGTCTGGGGCTGAGAGGGCATGAATTTTACATAAGGTGAAAACATTTCATTTGATGAAATTATTTCTGTTATCCGTTTGAAGAGCGAACTGAATTTCCGGGAAGCCTTCGAGAATTCATATTTCTTGAAATCAAACAGGGGCCGCTTCAGTGTGAGGCCTGTCCTGAACAGGGTTCCTGTGGGGCTGTAATTTCTGGTGCACAAGACGCTGATTGTATACTGCTTGGAAAACAGTCTTTTTTCCCATCCCTTTGCAGGTGCGGACTCGACAAAGGCCAGGGCGTAGTCCTTCTCATGGCATTTGGTAAGCCATTTTTTCATGGAGTCTGCTTTCTTGGCCGTATCGCCCACGCATGAAAGCAGTACATTGGCGCCGAGATCGCTGCTCAAGTCCAGAACCCTGTCCATTATAGCCTCGGCAGAAAGCTCTCCGAAACGGACATTGACATGCCTTATCGTCAAAAGCTCCGTGTTCCTGTCTGAAGACAGGATCCTTATTGCAGGCAGCCCCTCTTCGGTTTCAACGATTTCCTGTCTGGAAAACGGGATTATATGCCTTCTCTGAGGTTCTTCATCCAGCTTCTGTTCGACATAGCGGGTTCTCAATTCAAATTTGCCGTCAGACTTTGTACGGAATACCGGATGCCCGTTCTTGTCGTAGCCTTCAAGTATCTTGCTTTTCTCGCTCCTGAGGACTCCGGCCAGAAGCTGCTGAACAGTAGGTATATCAGCGGTGAACGCACCGAACACTATATCTATCCAGACATCATCGGATTTGAGGCTGCCCTCAGCCGATCTTTTGAGGATACTATCGTTATTTTCTACAGATGCATAGATAGCCTGAAGACCCATCCTGCCGTTTGCGCCCCTTATAGCGACCTTTATTACCGGGACATTGTGTCGGTTTTCCATATGAAACCTCCAGTAAGGACTGTTTATCAAGAGAAGACATTTATATCAAATGCCACGGCTGCTATGCAACAGTAAGCATTTCCGTGAGAATTAAAAAATCATGCCCTCTTCTCACCGGGAGCGTGTTAACCTCTTATGGGTTTTAAGGGTTCCGATGTGTTCGCCTGAGCCTCTATACCCTTTACTGCTGCTATTGCGCCTGCAATTGTTGTAACGTAAGGAACCCGGTATGCGATTGCAGCCTTTCTGATATAAGAATCGTCATGCCTGGACAGCCTGCCGCTCGGCGTGTTTATGATAAGGCTGTACTCGCCGTTCTTGATGTCGTCGACTATATTGGGCCTTCCTTCGTAGACCTTGAGCACGATGGCGGCATTAATGCCGTTTTCATTCAGGTATCCGGCAGTACCCTTAGTCGCGCATATTTCAAATCCGAGAGCCTTGAGCTTACGGGCAGTATCAAGCAGTTTCAACCTGTCATTTCTGGAAACGGTAATCAGCACTTTTCCTTTTTCAGGAAGACCGAAACCGGATGCTTCGAGCGCCCGTGAGAAAGCAAGACCGAAATTGTCCGCTATGCCAAGGGATTGACCTGTAGAACGCATTTCAGGCCCCAGAAGAGGGTCAACACCGGCAAATACGTCAAATGAGAATACAGCTTCCCTTACACCGTAATGATTGAGTTCAGGCTCGACTATTCCCATATCTTTAATCTTGATCCCGGACATGGCCTTTATGGCGCATTCCACCATCGGGACACCGGTCACTTTTGATATCAGCGGAACCGTCCTCGATGCCCTCAAGGATATTCCGAGGCAATAAACATTTTTCTCGTGAACGGCAAACTGCGCATTCATGAATCCCGTCACGCCCAGGTATTTTGCAATGCCGGATACATATTCACGGATTTCAACAAGGTTCTCTTTCGAGATGTTGATGGGAGGCACCACACATGCTGCGTCACCGGTATGTATGCCTGCATGCTCGACGTGTTCGACTATAGCGGGAATCAATATATCCGTCCCGTCACATACGGCATCGACCTGGGCCATGAAACCACCTTCAGGAAATTTCTCGACAAATACGGGAAATACTGCATCCTGAATATGTTTTTCCAGCGACTTTATATCATTGATTATAACATTTAAGCGGCCATCCGGTGCTTCGGTCTCAGGCAGTATAATCACGGGAAAACCCGTTTTATTTGCGGCAGACACCAGCTCAGCAGCGTTCCTAGCCGGCATGGCCTGAGGAATCGGCAGCTTTATCATCTTTGCGATTTCGGCTAGCCCCTGTCTGCTTTCAGCCTTGATGGCCTTTTCGGGCCGTGTTCCCAGAATCCTGATCCCTGCCGAATCAAGCTTTGCGGCAATCTCCTGGGCATACATTCCTCCCGTCTGCCAGATAAGACCCCGGGGTGAGCGTTTAATGCTTATTCCGGCTATGCTTTCAAAATCAAGTGGACTGATTATCGTATCAATACCGGTACCCGGAACCGATGCGATGCCGTAAGGATTCGAGTCCACCGCTATCACATCGATTCCCATCGATTTAACAGCATTGGCCGCTTCGAAGCTCATGGCTGAAAGCTCCTGTCCCTCGCCGATCCTTGAAGGGCCGCTGCAGATGATCATGACCGGACCGTCGTCTGATTGTTCATATTTTTCAATTACGTGTGTTTTTTGGGAAGCCGTGGATTTCATCTTTTCAATGAAGAACGGTTTTATTTTTGTAAGTTCCGCGATTATTGAGGCATCAAAGCCTTTATTGAGCAATTGACGGATTATCGACAGTCTCCCGCCGGCAGGCTCAGAAAGAAGCTGGATGAGATCATCTGTTTCAAGCCCCTCATATTCATCATGGCCGAGTTCCTGGGAGCGCATGGCATTAAGGAAGGCCTCGGTGAAATCAGAACCGATGCCTATCGAAGCTCCCGTTGACTGCATCCTTGTATTGAGCCTGCCATCAGCACCCTCAAACTTGTCGAACTGGAAAACCGGTATCCTTACTGCTGTTGTTTCCGGGGACGGTATTGAATCAAGATTCTGCTCTTTTAATGAAACACCTGCTGCGCACCTTGCCGCGGCCTGGGCCAGATTGATCCCTGTTGCGGCTGCAGCGAAGGCACTCGAACGTGAATAGCGAGGGTTGATTTCCAGCACGAGCAGTCTTTCGGTGTGTTCTTCATAACCGAACTGAATATTTGCGGTCCCTTTTATACCCAGTTCGGATGCAAGAACTGATGATATTTCATCCATCTTTTCCCTTATCTTTTCCGGGATTGTCTGCATTGGAATCACTGCGACCGCATCACCCGAGTGAATACCCATCTGATCAAGGTTTTCCCTGAAAATGACTGTGACGGCATGCCCTTTGTTGTCGCACAGCACCTCGGTTTCAAGCTTCTCCCAGCCAAACAGCGATTCTTCTATCATGACGGGTGAGGATGCACCGGTAATGCTTCCTGCAACCACCCGAAGATCTTCGACATTGTATACGAGCGATGTCCGGCCGGCGCCTGCTGATGAAGGCCTTACTACAACGGGATATCCGAATAGTGAAGCCTGCCTTTCCGCTTCATCGATGCTAAGTGCAAGCGCGGACCTTGGCATGAGGATGCCCAGGCGCGAAAGCTTTTCCTTGAGCAGCATCCTGTCGCTGAAGGTTTTTATTGCCTCAATGCCCGATCCCATTATTTGAATGCCGTCAAGGGCGTTTTTCTGGTGAAGCTCTATGGCGAGAGACAGCGCAGGCGCGCCTCCAAACGCCGGCAGAAGGTATCCGGGTTTCTCCGTCTTTATTATATCGATGATGGAGACGGCCTTGATCGGGGCCACATATGTTCTCGCAGCATAAGTCAATAATCCGGCAGGATTGGCATCAATGGCTATAACATCGAACCCGGATTTCTTTAATGTTAATGCAGCAGTTGCAGCAGCAAAATCAAGCTCGCTGCCATGGCCTATTCTTACAGGTCCGGGGCCTATTATCAGCACCCTGCCCGGTCTGCTATCTAACGGCATAAACACCTCTTAAATATTTTGAAAAAGGAAGGCTGAATCTTAAATGACACGTGTGTTTTTAGTCAAGGAATAACATGAAGGGATTCGAAGGCAGCCCCTTATAGCAAGGGGCTGCACATATATATATGATTTATTTTATGCCTTTGCCGGCCATGTAATTTGCAAGATCGGCGACCCTGTTGGAATAACCCCATTCATTGTCATACCAGGCCACAACCTTTGCCATGTTGCCGTGCTTGACCTGGGTAAACTGCATGTCGACGATAGATGAATGAGGATCACCCTTGAAGTCAATCGATACAAGAGGTTCGTCCTCGCAATGCATGATGCCCTTGAGGTAAGTCTTTTCGGCCTTTCGCAGCACATCATGAAGCTCTTCAGTGGTCACGTCGCGGCTCAACTGCGCCACGAAATCCACCACCGACACAGTGGAGGTAGGGACGCGCAATGCGTATCCGTCGAACTTGCCTTTGAGGTCGGGTATTACGAGGGCTACGGCCTTTGCAGCGCCTGTCGTAGTCGGGATGATGCTCAGTGCTGCAGCCCTGGCTCGCCTCAGGTCCTTGTGGGGCATATCGAGAATGCGCTGGTCGTTCGTGTATGCATGGACAGTGGTCATGAGCGCCTTTTCTATTCCGAAGGCCTTGTGAACGACGAGTGCGGGAGGGGCAAGACAGTTGGTCGTACAGGAGGCATTTGATATGATGTCGTGTTTCCTGGGGTTGTAATCCTTGTGGTTCACTCCCATGACGATGGTAATATCTTCGTCCTTGGCAGGGGCCGAAATTATGACCTTCTTGGCGCCGCCGTTGATGTGTGCGATGGCCTTGTCCTTGCTCAGGAAGAGACCTGTAGACTCGATAACGACATCCGCTCCGACATCGCCCCATGGGATTTGTGAGGGGTCCCTGAGTGCGAAGTTCCTGATTTTGTGGCCATTTATAATCAGACTGTCCTTGCCGATTTTTACATCTCCGGCAAATCTCCCGTAGTTGGAGTCATATCTGAAGAGATGGGCATTGGTTTCGGCGGGGGAAAGATCATTGACGGCGACAACTTCAAGGGTTTCCTTGTACCGCTCGATCATGGCCTTGAGCACCTGGCGGCCGATTCGGCCAAATCCGTTGATTCCTATACGAAGCATACTGGTTCCTCCTTTAATTGTCGTCTATACGGTATTTGTGGGCGATTAAAAGGTCATAATCGGTTTTCAGCAGGTTGTGGAATTTGCAGTTTTCTATTGCGATTCCGCTGAGATTTGCCACCGCTTCAAGAAAACGGCGCTCTTCAAGGCCGAATTCCCTTATGTTATCCGTATAAACCCTTAAAACGCCGATAATGTTTTTCCCCGATTTGACCGGAAGCACAAGAACGGATTTGATCCCTTCATTCTTGGCGCCTTCGCCGTACTGGAATTTCGGATCTGTACAGGCATTCTTGATCCAGATGGTGTCTCCCTTCATAACCTGCTGGTCAATTCCGCTCTCTTTGATGAGCACTGGACCTTTCCTTATATAGCCTTTTGAAAGGCCATTCGCCGCGCCCATCATCAGGACACGCTTTTTTGAATCGAGAAGCCTGATTGATGATGCCTTTACATTCATTGTCTTTACAACAGCCTTTACGATTTCTTCCAGTACGGTGGTCATCTCCAAAGAAGAGTTGATCATCTTTGCAACTTCGAATAGAGCAAGAAAATAATCCTTATCCTTCGATTTCATACACACCTCCGTTTTACTGTCTTTCACCGAACACTTTTGAAAATTGTACTGCATCTTCTAATAATACCGGCGGCCACTCCGTCAAGACCAAACTTGGCCTGTGAATGATAAAAATTACAATCGGCAATATGAGGCAAAACCTGAAAGGGTATTTTTATATATATGCTTCTTGCATATAATTTAACCGGACTGTATGTTCATTATATGAAAAAGGTCCTGATCATGTTTGCCTTAATCCTGGCATGGACATCTGATGTTTTTGCAGTTGGCTATGAGAAGGAACATGAGATATCAAAGGATGTTGATGCATATCTCGAAGCGGAAGGCTATATCCTTCATGATTCGGAAGCTGCGTGGATAGTTCAGTCCCTTGCTGATCAACTGTCGGATCACATAAAAGACCGTCTCTACAACATCAAGGTCCAGATCGTCAAAGATCCTTCCATCAATGCCTTTGCCATCACGGACGGTCATATCTATATCAATTCGGGAACGCTCCTGTTTGTTAAAGACATGGACGAACTTGCAGCTGTAATGGCGCATGAAATGGGTCACTGCCAGTTGAGGCACATACCGAATTCCATGGACAATCAGACAAAGATTACGGCCGCCTCGGTTATCGGTATGATTCTTGGCGCCGTCGTTACAGTTGCCAATCCCGCTATCGGAAGCGCCATACTCATGTCGTCATTGGGCGGCGCGCAGAACATGAGCCTTGCGTATACCAGGATGCAGGAAAAAGAAGCGGATGAATTCGCCAGGCGCCTTATGAAGGAATCAAACATGGACCCCTCAGCAATGGCGCGGTTTCTGATAAGGCTGAGAACATATACAGATGCATCAAATATTCCTCAGTATATGCTGACGCACCCGTATACTCAGGACAGGATCGCGGCAGTTGGAGAGGACCCGTCACCGCCTCGTCCCGATTCCAGATACTGGCTTCTATATTCAACGGTTATTGGCGGTCTCATGAATGAAAAGGAAATCAAGATCCGTTCAGCAGGCATGCCTGAAGTGTATCTCAATCTGGCTCTGGGGATTTCGAATGCAAGAAACGGCAGGTTCAAGGAGTCTCTGGCTGATCTTCAGAATAATGATCTGCCTCAGGCAAGGGGATGGATAGGCGTGGACTATTATTACCTTAACGAAAAGGAAAAGGCATATCCTTATCTGAAGTCTGACTCGAGGAATCCCGTTGCGGCTGCTGCGCTGGCGGACATTATGCTTGAAAAGGGACAGTATGATGAAGCAATAGCGATACTGCTGCCCTTCTCGTCACAGAGTCCGCGAGCCGCATACACACTCGGGGTGCTCTATGAAAAAAAAGGCAAGGAAGGACTTTCCCATTTTTCTTTTGCAAAGTACTTTCTCGCTGCAGGCAACATAGGCGCATGTATGCACCATGTGAACATGGCGCTCATGGATAAGACTCTTGACGATGACACAAAAAGCCAGATCAAGGCAATGAAGGATACGGTCTCCAAATTCGGAAAACCCTAGCCTCACTCCTGTTTCAGAACAGCCCTGATTTTTGCGATTTCGAAGGTCTCCGCCGCGCCGCTGTCTTCATTTATAGCTTCCATGAAGCCTGAACCGGAACGTATATAGATATTTATCGGACTGATCCTGTGCGCCACTGCCTCTCCATAACCCTGTTTCGGATAAAAGATTATGATATCCCTGCCCTCGTTGATTACAGACTCCAGCATTTCTATACCCTTGTTACCGTAGGGTAGGGGGATGACCATGCCGTACGGGTATAATCCGCCTCTGGTGAAGGATGATCTTGCCTTTCTGGCGGGTTTAATCGGAAGGAGCCTTCCCCATGCGAGTTCGGAATCTTCGGATATCTTCTCATGTTCGACAAGCACCCCTCTCTTTTCAAGGAGCGCCTCCATCTCCCTTTCATAGTTATCGGGAATCCTGAATATTCCGGGCTGCAATTCTTCGAGGCCGTGAGGGATTTTTTCCTTGTCGGATGACAGAAGGAATGTCCCTCTTATTATGCGGGCGCAGGAAATCGTTCCGGTCCATGCAGATATTGTCTTAATAATGTTATCGGGCATGGTATGCTTTGAGATTCTGTCGAGGAACGTCCCGATCTTTTCAGCTGTCCAGGAGAAACCGATTGCCCTTAAAACCGATTGTCTGGTGATGCGATATATGCTTACGACATCAGCCCTTACGAGTTCGGCTATTTCACCGATGTTCAGGTGATCTGACAGGTTGAAGTCCTTTGGGACTATGATCTCCATATTTGGCTGGATTATTACCTCGTCTTTCCATTCATATGTGCCGTTTCCTATCTCGTTACTGTCAAATGCCTTGTATACCCGATCATCAAGCCTGATATATTTTCCGGAACTGTCTTCCCTGAAAATTCCGATTTCGATCCATTCGTTTAAAAGCCTTTTTGATATTTCGAATATCTCCTCGATAGGAGGGGTTATTCTGGCGAGGCTTATTATGATGATGCGCTCAATGATGGATTTTAAAAAGGTCTTGTCTGAAATAACCGTGTATATTTCGCCGTCGATTCCGTAAGGTCTGCAGGAATTGATAAAGCGCCACAGTTTATATCTGAGATCACCTTCGGATGCTATGGCTTCGGAGATTCTTTCCCTGACTGTAATCTCGCCGTTTGTTTCTTTCAGGCATCCCAGTGATGAAAGTTCCCAGTAAATCTGCCTGATGTCCATTATCGAGTCCAGTTTCTCTTCAAGCTGAGTCCATCCTTTCTTGAATGGCTCCAGTCCGACCCTGCACTTAAGTCCAAGCGTTTTAAGTGCATTGATCATCAGTATATGCTTCCATGTTTCAGGTACACGGTCTTCTCTGAAAGAGAGATCGCTGGGGGAACTGCATTCGATATCTGCACGCGCCCTGGTGACCATTGAAGGGAAAAGTATTATGGGGTCTCTGCCCGTAAGGCCGCCCTGAAATACCATGCCTTTTCTGCCGAGGCCTGTAAGGACCTCGCGTGCCTTATTGATGTCGTCTTTGTATATCCTGGAGAAAACAATCCAGTCCATTTCTCCGCCCGATATGCAGATATCGGCAACCATCATTTTTTCCCGTGTTGTCAGTCCTTCATATATGGCATTTATCTTTGACGGTTCATTAAGGTCAGTCACAAGGCCCGATGCATCGCTTGAATGCCCCAGTATGTTCCTGGAAATCTGACCGGCAGTTTGTGTTGGTATTCCTGCTATGAGTTCATGTGTTGATGTCATCTTCCGTCCATTCCTCTATTCGGTACTTGTAGCCCTGTTCAGCCAGGAAAACCTGACGCTTGTGCGCAAAATCATCCTCGGCGGTATTTGATGTCACAAGGCTGTAAAAGCTGGAAATGCGTTTTTTAGGTCTTAATATCCTGCCAAGCCTTTGAGCTTCTTCCTGCCGCGAACCGAATGTACCCGAAACCTGTATGGCAACCGATGCGTCAGGAAGATCGATTGCAAAGTTGGCAACCCTGGAAACCACCATCACGGGCACATTGCCTCTTCTGAACTCCTGATACAGTTCGTCCCTCCTGGCATTGGGCGTGGCACCTGTTATGAGCGGGGCCTTTAAAAAGGAAGACAGCCTTTTTAGCTGCGAAAGGTACTGTCCGATTATAAGAACCGGCTCGTCCGAATGTTTCTTTATCAATTCTTTTACAACGTATTCCTTGTAAGGATTTTCAGATGCCGTTCTGAACTGAACCCTGTCGCTTTCGGTTATATAGCGCCTTTCGACATCCCTCGGCATAGGGAGTCTTATCTCGTAACATATCGCTTCCGCTATGAAGCCCTTTGATTCAAGCTCTTTCCAGGGCACATCATAACATTTGGGACCGATTAGCGAGAAAGTATCTTCCTCGAGGCCGTCTTCGCGCACTAGCGTGGCTGTCAGACCGAGCCGTCTTTTTGCCTGAATCTCGGTCGTAGCCCTGAAAACGGGTGCAGGCAGGACATGAACTTCATCATATATAATAAGTCCCCAGTTCCTTGCCATCATGAGATGCATATGCTCGAACGGCGAAGTTTTTGATCTGCGGTGCGTAAGGATCTGATATGTGGTGACTGTGACCGGTTTGATGTCCTTCCTGTGGGCTGTATATTCACCTACATCATCAGGACTGAGTCCGGTCTTGTCCAGTATTTCGTTTATCCACTGATGGACTGCCGCAACATTCGTGCACAGGATGAGGGTGCAGGTGTTTGCCCTTTCCATCACTCCCATACCGACGACGGTCTTGCCCGCTCCGCATGGAAGTACGACTATTCCCTGGCCGCCCCTGGCGCTGCCTCCAGCCCAGAAGTTGTCCACAGCCTCGATCTGGTAGCGCCTCAAACTGAAATCATCTCCGGTCGAAGCAATTTTCTTGAGCGGTATATCAAGGGGGTCTCCCTGTTCGTATCCTACGAGGTCATTAACCGGAAAGCCAAGCTTTATCATAATATGTTTGAAACGGCCGCGGACCCCTTTCGGTATCTTGAATCCTTTTCCGGGTAATACAGATATAATGCATTCCTGTACCTGTTTGCTGGCGAGCAGCCTTTCCAGAACATTACCGTCCCTGACTTCAACCTCGAGTTCATCCTCTGCCGGAACAAGCCTTACGGCGTCCCATCTAGAGAATGCGTCCCTAATCCTCATTTCAACGCCGGATGGTATCTCATATCGTGAATAAAGATTCAGCGCGTTCATGATGTCATCGCATTTTGCACCGATGGCTGCGGCATTCCAGAGGCTTATCGGCGTTATCCTGTATGTGTGCACATACTCCGGTGACTTGACCAACTCTGCAAAAGGAAGAATGGCGTCACGTGCATCTTCGTATGCATCATTCTGCACCTCAAGCAGGATACTGCCGTCGCTCTGAACTATGACTGGTTTATTATCAGCTAATGACATTTGAATCTTATTAGACTCTCACAGGTAAGATGAAAACGCAACGGGCAAAAAATTTCACACCCCTGGTATTTTGTAGAAAAGTTATGATGTTATCTGACAACAGTTTCTACATACAATCGTGTGAGTTGAATAAATTCCAGAAGATCCAGATCCTGCGGACGGCGGGAAAAATCGATTCCTGTTTTTTTCTCAATATTGTTAAGAGTCTCAGGCGTCATTCCCGGAAGGTTTGACAAAGAGTTTCTCAGCATTTTGCGTCTGGAATTGAAGGTGTGGAAAACCACCTTTTTCAGTGGAGCAAGAGTTTCGGGGGTAATGGGATCATCCTTCGGAATCAGCCTTATAAGAATGGAATCAACCTTTGGCCTGGGAAAAAAGTTGTCTGGTCCGATGACAGGGCCAGTAACCGTATCAAAGCATGACGCCATAAGCACGCTCAATGCCGAATACGGTTTTGTTCCCGGCCTGGCGCATATGCGCTCCCCGACCTCTTTCTGGACCATGACTGTAATTGAAGAGAAGTGTGAGGGGAAATTCAAAAGGCTTGTGATTATAACTGTGGCGATGTTGTAGGGAAGATTTGCAATCATAAGAGCGCCTTTCGGGACGATGGATTTCATGTCGCTCTCAAGTATGTCCGCGCCGATTATTTCCACATTCCGGTGATTTTTGAAACCCAGCTTAAGATCTTCCGCAAGGGCGTTGTCCTTTTCAATTGCCACGACTCGCCCTGCAGTTTCAGCAAGCTTTTTTGTGAGCGCGCCTTTACCCGGACCTATCTCAAGTACGGTTTCATTTATCCTAAGGCCTGAAAAGTGGATAATATTATCGACAATATGCGTATTTATAAGGAAATTCTGGCCCAGTGAACGCTTGGGCATTACAGTTCATTCCACCTTGATACGGCATTCATATCGAGCCCTCCCAACTCTGATTTTTCAAACATTTTAATGGAAGCGATGCCTATCATGGCGGCGTTGTCCGTGCAGTATTTCTTCTCGGGCAGCACAAGCCTTATGCCTGCTGCTTCGGTTCGTTTTTTCAATTCATTTCTAAGTGATGTATTGCAGGCGACGCCCCCGCTTATAACGACGAGGTTCATCCTGTGGTCTAATGCAGCCTTCATCAGGCGCGAAACTAGGACGTCGACCGCCGCCTCCTGGAAGGCAGCGGCAATTTTCGGCACCATGTCTTCCTTTCCGGGTGCGGGTATCTTTTTAGAAGGAAGCCCTGAGAAACTCAAATCCATACCCGGAAAGATTTCCATGTTGACTACCAGATTGAGAACAGCTGTTTTCAGTCCTGAAAAACTGAAATCATAACCGGGTTCCCTGAGCATGGGTCTGGGCAGTTCAAGACCGTGGTCTGTAACGCCAGAGGCTATCTTCTCTATCACCACGCCGCCGGGGTAGCCCAGGTTCAAAAGCTTTGCCACCTTATCGAACGCCTCTCCCGCCGCATCATCCATTGTCTGGCCTATGAGAGTTATTTTCTCCGGTTCATCGACCTTGTATATGGATGTGTGTCCGCCCGAGACTACCATGCCCATGTGAGGATAAGTAAGCTCGCTGTCAATGCGCACCGCGGCCAGATGGCCGTCAAGGTGATTTACACCTGCAACAGGTATATCGAGCCCATATGCCAGAGCTTTTGCATAGGAAATCCCTACGAGAAGGGCCCCAACAAGACCGGGGCCGCGGGTGACCGCTATACCGCCCAGGTCTTTAAGCGTTATTCCTGATTCTTTTATTGCGGTCTCCACTACCGGAGATATAAGCTCTACATGTCTGCGGGCGGCTATTTCAGGAACGACGCCGCCGAAAGCGGCATGGTCCTTTATCTGGGAAGCGACGACACTCGAAAGGATTTTACCTCCGTCTGTAACGACAGCGGCCGCGGTTTCGTCGCAGGATGTCTCTATTGCCAGAATGTTCACTTTTGCAGGTCTTTCCTTGAAATCACTGTAAGTACTTTGCAGCCCTTTGCCTCTATCGCCTCTTTTCCGCCTTCCATTCTGTCAAATACGGCAATGACAGTATCGACAATAAAACCGTTTTCGCGGAGCCTGTCGATTGCCTTTATGGCGCTGCCTCCGGTCGTTATTACATCTTCCACAACGATCACCTTCTGCCCGGGGCTGGCGGGCCCCTCCACCCAGTTCATGGTGCCGTGCGCCTTCTGTTCTTTCCTGACAACAATAGCGTTTATTTTCCGGCCCTTTTCAAGGGCTTTCATGGCGGCCGCAAGGGCGATAGGGTCAGCGCCCATGGTCATACCGCCGATTGCGTCTGCTTCAACATCTTTGATCATGTCGGAAACGACCTCACCTATAAGCGTTGCGCCTTCGGGATTGAGTGTAACTTTTCTCAAGTCCACATAGATATCCGATTCTTTGCCCGATGACAGAATGAATTTGCCGAACTTCACCGCATCCTTTGCTACAAGCCTTTTAAGTTCATCAAGTTTACTCATTAATATCCTCCAGTTTTCAGACACCTCGGATATACTTATATCATCTTGTTTTCAATTTAAACCTCAATTCCAAGAAAAACCTTGACAGAACAGATGGTGCAAAGGATACAAAATCTAATAAGTTCTATGCGTTACTACAAATAGAAACAACCAGTGCATGGACATTTTCAGGAGGTAAAAATGAAAAATATTTTATGGTCGGCAATTCTTGTCACGGTTATGGTTTTTGCAGGTGCTACATCTTTGTATGCCGAAGATATCAAGGTCGGGGCAATTCTCAGGCTTTCTCAGGGCGCATCCGACGGGCTTCCGGCGAAAAGAGGCATTGAGATCGCTGTCAATCAGATCAATGCCAAGGGCGGCATAAACGGGAAAAAACTGGTGGTCATTTACGAAGACAGCAAGGATTCCCCGCAGACAGCGGTTGCGGCATATCAGAAGCTTGTTTCCGTTGACAAATGCCAGGTAATAATAGGCCCCATGATGAGCGGCGAGGTGCTTGCAGTTGCCCCGGTGGCCGAGCGGGACAAGATCGTTGTCATAACCCCGAACGGCACATCGCCCAAGATTTCGCAGGCTGGCCAGTATATCTACCGCGGCTGCACGACTTCGGAAAGGCAGGCTGCCGCATTGACAAAATACGCAAAAGACAAGATGAAGACCACGGCGGTTGCGATCCTGTACAGTAACGAGCCTTATGGCAAAGGCTGCAATGAGCAGTTCACTAAATATTTCAATGAACTTGGTATTCCGGTTGTGATCTCGGAAAGCTTCATGGTCGGAGACAGGGACTTTTCCGCACAGCTTACAAAGATTCGTGAACAGAAATTCGACCTGATATTCATTCCGGGTTACCTGCAGGAGACCGCACCTGCAATCAAACAGGCGCGTCAGATGGGCATTAAACAAGCATCCATGGGCGTATTCGGGGACATGGCTCCCAAATACATTGAGCTTGCAGGCAAGGCCGCTGAAGGGCACCTCAACTGCAGCGAGTACAACGAGGATTACAACACCCCGGTAAATAAGAAATTCAAGGCCGAATATTATAAGATTGTCAAAGCCGATCCGAAAGAACCGAACAATATCATGTTTGCTGCAATCACATACGACATGACCAGGCTCGTGGCGGATGCGATAGCAAAGAAAGGCTACAGCGCGGACGGTATACGTTCCTATCTGGACACGGTCAAGGACTTCGACGGCGTGACAGGCAGGTTGAGCTTTGATAATGATGGGGATGTAAATAAACAGGGTGTCTATCTCTTTGAAGTCAAGAAAGGAAAATACGTAAAGGTCCAGTAGGTTGCTCTTTCAGCAGATAATAAACGGCCTGGTGGCGGGAAGCGTCTATGCGCTTGTCGCCCTTGGCTACACCATGATCTTCGGCATCCTGGGCATAGTGAATTTCGCACAGGGTGAGATTTACATGTTCGGGGCGTTCGGGGCGATACTGACCCTCAATGCAACGGGCAGCCTGGCCCTGGCAATTCCTGCCGGAATATTATCTGCATGCATTGTTGGCCTTTTGCTTGAGCGCTTTGCCTTCAGGCCGCTTCGTGGAATGCATCCGCTTATCCCGCTAATAAGCGCAATCGGGGCTTCGATCTTTTTAAGCTCTCTGGCAAGGCTCATGTTCGGACCGGAAGACCGCTCATTTCCGATAGATTTCGGGTTCGAGGGATTCAATCTTTTCAGTGCCTATATAACATGGCTGCAGCTTGTCATAATGGCCGTGTCAATAATTATGATGATCCTGCTATGGCTTTTCATGAACATGTCCAGACATGGAAAGGCCGTCAGGGCTGTTGCCATGGACAGTGATGCTGCAAGGCTTTCAGGCATAAATGTCAACAGGGCTTATGTTATAGTTTTTCTCCTGGGATCGGCTCTGTCCGGGGTGGCAGGGATACTGATGGCCATATATTACAATTCCACCTCACCGGGTATGGGAACACTGCCCGGATTAAAGGCATTTTCCGCGGCAATACTTGGAGGAGTGGGCTCGATTCCGGGTGCCATAATCGGAGGCCTCGTGCTGGGTATAGCCGAGAACCTCGGGGCCGCATACATATCGTCTAATTTCAAGGACGCATTCGCATTTATCGTTCTGGTTCTGGTCCTCGTCATCAGGCCCAGGGGAATTCTGGGGTCCGGCAGATGAGTGTATATATATTCCATATCCTTATAATGACGGGCATATTCGCCATACTTGCACTGAGCCTCAATATACTGGCCGGTTTTGCAGGCCTTGTTTCTTTAGGGCATGCGGCCTTTTTCGGAATCGGTGCCTATTTGAGCTCCCTTCTGATGATTAACGGTCTTGGCTTCATACCGGCATTCCTGCTGTCAGGAGGCATTACCTCAATTCTGGGATTGACTCTGGCAATGCCCGCTCTCAGGGTAAAGGACGACTATCTGGCAATCGTGACGCTGGGTTTCGGCATAATCATGGGTCTTGTTTTTCTGAATCTGGAAATCACAGGCGGTCCGGACGGCCTCACCGGAATTCCGCCGGTAAGGCTGCTTGGTAAGCCTCTTTATTCAAAGCCAGGATTTCTGGGGCTTGTATCAGGGATTCTCGCACTCATGATAGCGAGCACATGGATGCTCAAGAACTCACGCATAGGACGTGCATGGGCGGCGGTCAGGGATAATGACACAACAGCCTCGTTCATGGGAATAAACGTCTACTACTACAAAACGCTGGCTTTTATTGTCAGCGCATTCTGGGCCGGACTTGCAGGGAGCCTATACGCCCACTACACCGCATACATAAACCCGCACACCTTCGGCATGCATACCTCGATACAGATACTGTCCATGGCGGTTCTGGGGGGTCTTGGCAGCATAGCCGGCTCGCTTATCGGGGCATTCCTGCTTACCGTTCTGCCGGAGGCATTAAGGAAGCTCGCAGATTACCAGGATATCTTCTATGGAGCGCTTCTTGTTGCTCTGATGGTCTTCAGGCCTCAAGGGATAATGGGAAGGGTCAAGATAACCGATATCTTCGGGAGGAAGTCCTGATGCTGACGCTAAGGAACATTCATGCCCATTATGGCCGCATCCATGCGGTAAAAGGAGTAAGTCTCCATCTCCGGCAAGGCGAGATAGTTGCATTGATAGGCGGGAACGGTGCGGGCAAGAGCAGCATTTTGAAAGCTGTTTCAGGGCTTCTGAAGACCTCATCCGGTGAAGTCCTTTTCGGTGAAGAAACAATTACAGGGAAAACTCCTGACAGGATACTCAAACTGGGCATAGGCCATGTCCCTGAAGGAAGAAGACTTTTCAAGGGGCTGTCGGTAAAGGACAACCTGATCCTGGGCGCCTATTCCCGGAAGGACAGGAAAAAAATCGCAACAGACATTGAATCCATGGAAAGGCTGTTTCCAATACTTGCGCAAAGGCGCTCCCAGGCGTCCGGCACGCTATCGGGCGGAGAGCAGCAGATGCTGGCAATAGCCAGGGCGCTTATGGCAAAACCTAAGGTGCTGCTGCTTGACGAGCCTTCCATGGGACTTGCGCCGATAGTAACTTCACAGATTTATTCGCAGATAAAAAGGCTCAACACGGAAGAAGGATTGAGTATACTCCTTGTAGAACAGAACGCCTCGATGGCCCTTAATGTGGCGCACAGGGGATATGTAATCGAAACCGGCCGCATCGTCATGGAAGGAATGACAGAAGAACTGAGGGCAAGCAACGAGATACAGCGTGCGTATCTGGGCAAGGGGTACAAAGAGGTCTGGGAATGATGCTGAAGGCGGAAAACATCAGCAAAAGCTTCATGGGAATTCATGCATTGAGGCATGTCAGCATGGAGGTCATAAAGGGTGAGATATTAGGTGTCATAGGCCCAAACGGTGCGGGCAAAACGACGCTCTTTAATGTTCTGACGGGTTTGTTTCCGCCGGATTCGGGCAGTGTTAATTTCATGGATAAGGACATAACAAGGCTTAAGCCGCACAGGCGTGTAAAGCTTGGTATGACAAGGACCTTTCAGAACCTTGAAATATTCCGCGATATGAGCGTCCTTGAAAACGTTATGGTAGGAGGGCACCTTCGGCTCAGCGCCGGTTTCTGGGCAAGCATGGTGATGGCGCCCTGGAAGGTGAAAGAAGAAAAAAGACTTCGGGAAGAGGCCTTCGGGCTCCTCGAAATACTCGGTATCAGTGACAGGGCCGGGGAACAGGCGATCAACCTGTCATACGGTGATCAGAGAAGGGTTGAAATCGCCCGTGCCCTTGTTTCAAGACCTCATGTCATTTTTCTTGATGAGCCTGCAGCAGGAATGAACCCCAGGGAAACAGAAGAGCTTTCTTCACTGATAACCAGACTCAGAAATGAGCTTGATCTGAGCATTGTCATAATCGAACATGACATGAACCTCATAATGGACATCTGTGAACGGATAATCGTAATGGCTGAAGGAAGTCTGCTGGCGACAGGAGTTCCTCATGAAATAAGGAAGCACCCCAAGGTGCTTGAAGCCTATCTCGGAGGGGAGGTCTTATGATGTTTGAAACAGATTGCGAAACGATGAAGGCGTTTGAACTGAGACAGGTTCAGCTGGAACGGCTTCAGTCAACGCTGAACCGGGCATACCTTAATGTAGCCCATTACAGAAGGGCCCTGGATGCTGCGGGCATGCTTCCGGATGAGATAAAATCGCTTGACGATATCAGAAAACTGCCATTTACGACCAGGGCCGACATAGAAAAGGGTTATCCATATGACATGTTTGCCGTCCCGCTGAGGGAAGTCGTGCGCATACATGCGTCATCCGGCCAGGCAAGAAGGCCTATTGTCACGGGATATACGGCAGGGGACCTCAAGGCCTGGGCGAGGCTCATGGCGAGGTTTTTAACGGGCACGGGCATAACGAGGGACGACGTGATACAGATATCGTTCAGGTACGGCCTCATGACGGGCGGATTCGGCTTTCATGCAGCAGCCGAGCTTATCGGGGCATCGGTGATCCCGGCCGATATCGGGAATACGAACGAGCAGGTGATCATCATGAGGGATTACCTGACATCTGTGATCGCCTGTACGCCAGGCTATGCACTTATACTTCTGGACAGGCTTGACGAACTCGGAATAAATCCGAAATCTCTGCGTCTGCGCCGTGCGGTGCTTGGTGCAGACAGTCTGAGTCCTTCAGTCAGGGCCAAGATAGAGCAGTTCCTTGGAGTTGAGGTATTCGACAGCTACGGTTCCAGCGTCGTAATGGGTCCCGGTATTGCCGGTGAATGCAGCGCACATGACGGGCTGCATGTCTATGAGGATTTTTTCATCGCTGAAGTGATCGACCCTGTTACAGGAAAAATACTCGGTGCCGGCGAAAAGGGCGAGCTTGTCATAACAACCCTTATGAGGGAAGCGTTTCCTCTTATACGTTATAGAACCGGCGATATCACTATGATAAAACCCGATGAATGCAAATGCGGCAGGACGCATATGAGGCTTGCGGGCTTCTACGGCAGGACGGATGATACAGTAAAAGTCAAAGGCATAAGCATAGCTCCTGTTCGTATCAGGGAGATACTTCTTTCACTGGGCATCGATAACCGGAGCCAGCTGCATATCTATCGTGAAGGGCCGTACGAAAAGGCTGACATACTTCTCGAGGTCGGCGAAAAGCTCTTTTTCGATGAGATGCGCACACAGAAAATATTCATGGAAAAGCTTGAGAAAACGTTCCACACAAACCTGGGCATCCGTGTCGGCATAAAGATCGTCCCGGCGGCCGGATTCAAGGGCGAAGGCTCCGTGGTTGACGAAAGGGTCTGATTATGCGCCGTATACCGATGATCTGCCGTATTGCGGTCTTCTTTACTGTGATGCTCTTTACCTTTACCATGGCCGCATTTTCCACCGACATCGAGAAAAAAGCCGATGAACTGACAAAAGAAACCGCAGATGTCCTCGACAGTACCGGCAAAAAGATAGAACAGGGCGTGCAGAAGGCTGCAGAAAGTACGGAAAAGGGCATAAATACCGCAGTCGAATATACAGGAAAGGGTATAAAAAAAGCAGCCGACAGCACCCAGAAGGGGTTGGACAAGGCATCAAAGGGTGCTGAGAAGGGCATTAAAAAAGCCGCCGAATCTACTGAAAAAGCATTGGACAAGGCCGCGCGTTAATAGGGTAATAGGGAACGCTGATTGGATTATTAGATTTAGTATGAAAGAAACCAATGATGCTGGGGTTTCATGAAACCGAGATAGACAGGCTATTGGGAATAAGCCAGCCGCGCGTTTCTCTTTCTGTCATGGACGGTGAAAAGATAGTCATGGGAGAGAAGTTGAGGCTCAGATAAGATGGAAACTAATAATACAATCAGCGTCTCCTAAGGTATTAATATTTAATAATATTTAAAGGATTAATTTATGGAAGAATATTATGTTACTAAAAATGAAACGTCTTTTTACTCCGATATATATTTTGCTGGATTTTGGAAAAGAACAGCAGCATTTATTTTGGATATTATTATATTGGGAGTTATTGAGTACTTTTTAGGATATTTATTATTCGATATATTAATCCAGCTAGGATGGATTACGGTACTTATAGGTTTTTTTATTCAATTATTATACTTCGGAATTTTAGATAGTTCGATTTTTAAAGATCAAACAATTGGTAAAAAAATATTTAAAATATCTGTGGTATCAGATAATGGCAAACCAATATCTTTATGGGTTTCAATAGCTAGTCGTCCCTGAAAAACCCATTTTCGAATCAGACAGGCGCCCATATGAGGCGCCTGTTTTGGTTTTTTGAGAAAAAAACGAGCCATAAAATTGAGAACAAAAAAGAACCAAGCTCTTTCATGAGCTTTGAAAAGTTGAAAGCAGCCGCTGCAAGCATAAGATTGACGCCGTCTCCCATATGGCCCTTGAGATAATTGCGGGCCAACCCGTAATCTGACTTGAGATGTCCTATCACGGGTTCTATCGCAGCCCTTCTTCTGAAACGAAGACGGGCCTTTCTCTTTTCGTATGAAGTTGCGTCTTTCTTTGACCTTGAAGGTATGAGTATTTTCGTGCCGTTGATCTCCGATACCCCACGGTATCCCCGGTCGCAAATGGCAAAATGAGGTTTGTTCTTTGTTAACGCTTCAATCTGAGCCAGCGTTGATAAAAGAGTCTTACTGTCATGTGTGTTCTCTCTTATGTTAAGGGCTCCGATGATTATCCCGCTGTTCTTTGTTACCGCTATCGACGCCTTTGACCCAAACTCGTATTTCTTGTTCTCTTTGCCTTTTGCTATGCAATAAACCTGCGGTTCATGAAGACTGTAAATCTTGTTCTTATCACTTTTTTGTTGAGATAAAACTTTAACGTAAAGCTCAAGTGTTTCTGAATGATCAGATGTCTTTCTTCCTATTTCTCTGACTAATCTGCCGGCTATGGTCTTCAGCCTCTTCTGGGCCTTGATTGCTTTCTTGTAATTCTTCGGATGATTCCTGAACCTCTGGTCTAATAAAAGCGCCTTTGTCGTCCTTGTGTATGACTGTCTGAGGATTAACCCTTCTTCTTTAGCTATCCGAAGGCAGCCTTCTATTATCCCACGGTAAAGATTCGTGTCTGTCGGAAAGGTTATGTTCTTCTCCTGCACCGTAGAATCTATCACAACTTCCTTTTCTTTAGCCTTTTCACCGTGCATACAGATTGATACTTCAAGTATTTTTTCTACTCCCTTTTCTCCAATCCTCTTTCTGAAATACACCAGGTCGGTCGGGTCTATAGGAAACTTCCACTGGAATGTCCTCATGCCGCTGAAGTGCTGATAATAAGGATTCTCAACCCACGCCTGAATTACAGTCTCGTCAGATAAATTGTAAATCTGTTTCAGTATCAAAAGGGCTGTCATAAGTCTTATCGGCTTTGCTGGTCTTCCGGTCTTGCCATAAAGATCCTTGAACTCTTTTTCAAAAACCTCCCATGGAATCCTTTCCCCCAGCAAATATAACGGATGTTTCGGGTTGAGCATTTCAGACAGATCCTCATTGAACAAACCCATCTGAACCTGCTCATCTTTCCTCGGTATCATCTGCCCTCCTGAAAATCAAAATCTGCAAGAAATCTATGCACATACTACCATTTTTATGCAGATAATATCATTTTAAAATGAGCTTTATGCCAATTATATCATGGGCTTAAGTGCTTCTTCAGGGGGGACTAGCTAGATATTGCATTATTTTTATTCCGTTTTCTGTTGCAACTTCGACATTTCTATCCACAACATTTATACCAATATCATTTAAAGAAATTGTTTTTACAATTTTAGGAGAAGGAATTTGTGCTGCAAATTTATATCTTTATATTTTCAATAAAAATACAAGACAAAGTTATCATGATTTATTGACAAGAACATTTGTTGTTGAGAATATGAATTCGGCCCCAAAGATGGATTGTCAAAAGCCAATATCTAATATTCATTATATTATGAGCATACTGTTAATAATAATTATTGTTTTTTATTCATTTTTTATACAAAACAATGTTAATAATAATATTTCAACTGATAAAATAAATGTAATTTCAAAAGAAATATCTTCAAACAATAAAAATGTAATATTGTCTTCAATATCTGTTGAATCAATTATATATAGTAATGATGGAAATAATGAAAAACCAAGTATTAAAGTCAATGTTTTTCTAAATAAAGAACCTATTGAACCTGAAACGGAAATTAATAAAATTGTACAGATAATTATCAAAGAGCTTCCTATTGAAAAAAATGGAAATTCTATTGAAGTATCTCTAAATTGGGGCTTTGATATTGGTATTGCACAAATATGGAAGAACATTATGTATTGTATGGCATCAACGGGATTGCACCGGCAAGGACAACAGTAATTGTAGCCAGAATATTTATATTTAACCAAATAACCGAAGAACGTCCCTCTATACTCTATACTACAGCGATCCTTTCTCCCATCCTCACCCTGGAAGGGATGTCATATGAAGACATCTCGATGATGTCTTCATCAAATTTAACAGCGCCTTTTTTAAATACCAGGACTATTGTCGAACCGCCGAGGCCGAAATAGCCCTTTTCTTCACCTCTGGCCTTTTTCCCCGGGCCGGGACTGGTGCGGACCATGCGGCCTACATAAAGCGCACCTACCTCGATCATCAGAAATTGCCCGGTCTTTTCATTGCTCAGGATGCTGATGTCTCTCACATTGACATCGAAGGGCCTGTAGCCGTGCTCCATTGCAATGGGATTCACCGAAAAAAGTTTAGCGCCCAGAGTCCAGATTTTCTCCATCGTGCAATCACAGGGAAAATGATATCTGTGATAATCGGTAGGCGAAAGATAAATCACGGCGAGCGACCCGTTGCTGTATTCACCGGCAAGCTGTTCATCCCTTAACAGGGAAGCAAGCGTGAATTTCTGGCCCTTTATGGCAAATGCAGGGATGCCGGATATATTGGGGAATATTGTAAGGGCTCCATCGGCAGGGGAGACGATGGTATCGTTTTGCTGGCATACAGGCCTTGCCTGCGGTTTGAGCCTGCGGTCAAAGAACTCGCTGAAAGAGGAATATTCACTTGCAGGCTTCTCGAACTCCGTTTCATCGAGATTGTTTTCGGAAACGAAATCAAGCACCTTCTTCCTCGAAAAGCGCGTATAATCTCTTAACGCCATAAGCGTGCTGAAAAAGGGCCATACGGCGATGTTGCTCATTATGAAGCTGGCTATGGGATTCTTATGCACGAATATTATAGCTTCGTTTTTATAATATCGGACATCTTCGAGTTGAGCCGCTTTTCTGTTCCAGACCTTGTTCATCCTAGGCCTCCTGCCCTTCTATCTTTCTTATAAAGCTGCGCATGTCAAGATAGGTGTACTGCTTATAATATTATTTTAAATATCTATAAACCAGTACTTCGGGCAAGGCCGGGAACGAGATTTCATTTGTTGTCCGAAGCGCATAAGAGAGATCTATAAGTTTTAATACCTGATATGGCTCTGAACCACCGGAACGATCGCACTTCTGACCCTGTTTCCAGGTGAAGTATCTGACCGTATCCGGCTAAAAGAGTGCTTGTTTTTTAAAAGGCCCTATTGTATAGGACACCAACTTAATCGGACAGGGACGGAGGATGTCAAACATGGATGAGATCAAAGCAAATCAGGAAAACGTGACCGAAATCACGGAAGAAAAAGCGGCTCAGGAAACGGATCAGACCAATTACGAAGCACTCTACGGCGAGACTTTCGGCAAATCGCTTTCAATCGGGGCTGTGATAACCGGCACGGTTGTTCAGATCGATGCCGAGAACATAATGATAGATGTCGGACGTAAAATGGAGGGGAGCGCTCCTTTAAAGGAATTTCTTGATGAAAACGGCAACATTAACGTATCCATCGGGGATGAGGTTGAAGTACTGGTATTGAGCCTGGGGAAAAATATCAGACTGAGCAAGGAGAGAGCAAGATCACTCAAGGTCTGGGACGACATAATAAAGGCATATCAGGACAAGACGACCATTTCAGGCAGGGTGCTGAACAGGATAAAAGGCGGCCTGATGGTCGACATCGGGGTCCAGGCATTTCTTCCAAGTTCCCATGCATCACTTTCCCAGCCGACAGAGGCGGACCTTGAAAAACTGATCGGAACAAAAATTGATGTTACCGTAATCAAATACAACCGCAAAAAGAACAATGTTGTGGTCAGCCACCGGGATGTTCTTGAGAGCGAGAGGGCTGCAAAGAAAAAGGTTCTTCTGGAAACAATAAACAAGGGCGATGTCGTCAAAGGCACGGTCAAGAATATTCTTGCATACGGCGCATTCGTAGATATCGGCGGCATAGACGGACTTCTGCATATAACCGACATGTCATGGGGAAAGCTGAAAGACCCCAAGGAAAAGGTTGCTTCAGGCCAGGTTATTGATGTGAAAATAATCGATTTCGACCCTGAGACCGAGAAGATATCTCTTGGAATAAAACAGCTTTCAACAGACCCGTGGGAGGGTATCGAATACCGCTATCCCATCGGAAAGAAGGTAAGCGGCAAGGTTACTTCACTGACCAACTATGGTGCATTCGTCGAACTGGAGGAAGGCGTTGAAGGGCTTGTCCATATTTCTGAGATGTTCTGGTCGAAGAAGATAAGGCACCCGTCTTCAGTGCTAAAGGAAGATGAAGAGGTTGAGGTCCAGATACTGGGCGTTGACCAGAAGGAAAGGCGCATATCCCTGGGTCTCAAGCAGACGACACCTAATCCGTGGGATCTTCTTAGCCAGAATTACATTGAAGGTGCCGTAGTCGATGCGAAGGTTAAGAATGTAACCGATTTCGGCATATTTGTGAGCATTGATGAGAACATCGATATTGACGGCCTTATACATGTCAGCGACATATCATGGGACCCGAAGGTGAAGAGCCCGAAGGACATGTTTAAAAAGGGAGATGTCTTAAAGGCTAAAGTTCTGACCATTGACCAGGATTCGGAAAAATTCTCACTGGGTATCAAGCAGCTTGAACCTGATCCGTGGACGCAGATAGCAAACGATCATCCTGCCGGCAGCATAATCAAGGGCAAGATAACAAGCATAACCGATTTCGGTGCGTTTGTTGAAATCGCCCAGGGAATCGAGGGTATGATCCATATTTCAGAAGTCAGCCGCGACAAGATAGAATCACTGGCCGAGGTGCTGAAAGTCGGGCAGGAAGTTGAGGCTGTCGTTTTAAGGGTCAGCCCTGAGAACAAGAAGATAGGCCTTTCGATAAAGGCGCTTGACGATGCCCAGACCAGAAAGTCTCTTCAGGAGACAAGCAAGGCGCCTGACAAGGTTGCAACAAATCTTGGCGACCTGCTTAAAGGCTGGCAGAAAAGCTGATAAAATCGTTATTGAACGTCATGGAAAAACAGGCGGCTCCGGCAATTCCGGGCCGCCTGTTCTATTTTGTCAAGATACTCCAGACAACCTTTTCTCCTTTTTGCGCATTCAAATATAACTCAAGCATATTGCCTGTATTTTTGTATTGAACCTGTCTGCCATCTGCAAGAATCTTCTTTCCGGTCAGGTTTTCCGGCAATTCAACATTCAGTATCAAAGAGGTGCTGACAGGCAGACAGACATAGCCCGATATCTTTTCAGGCGATACATCGATGCCGAAGAGGCTGCATGAAAAAGAATAAGTTTCATGCGGTATCCTTGGTGAAATTGTCCAGCCGTCAATACCTGCAGCCAATCCGGCAAGCTTTGCCAGCGCATACATCATCTGGCCGTGGGCATGGATATTCTGCACGGGATATGACTGGGCGCCGAGGGAAAAGACCGGGTTCTTCTGGTACCAGGTTTCGCCCGGCCGGACTGAATCGGGGCCGTTGAAGGCGTCCGGTCCGCTCCATATACCGTACCATTTATCCGGATAGAGTTCCGCATGCGAGCAAAGGGTGTTTTTCTTGAAGACTTCCCATGCAAGGTCTTTGTCAAAACCGGACAGGGCAATGGCGGCAGGGGCGTTTATCGCAGGCCACATCCCGCCTGATTCCTGCTCTCCCTTTCTCGTTGTCATCGATTCCCTGCCGGTGTCTGATATCTTGATTCCTGCTTGAGTGAGAAGCTTTTCCTTTATTGTTTTTACTGCTGTGTCCTCTTTTCCACCTTCAAGGCTCCCTCGGGCGAGCAGCGTCCAGACCATAGGCTCCAGCCAGGTCTCTTCCTTTCCAAACGGCTTGCCAAGGCCGGAATATGAACGGATAAGATGATCTTTCTGCCAGGCACTGTTAAGCGCTGTTTTCATTCGGGACAAAATACCGGCACAGGCTTTTTCTGTTTCTTTATCCCCTGCATATTCTGCAAGATCCTCAAACATGGGCAATATAAAGCATGCCATTGCAGTGTTGAGGACCGATTCTCCTTTCAGGATCGTCAGGACAATATCCAGAGCGCTGTCGGCCGCTGTAAGCCATGTCATTTCGTCGTTCCAGTCGGACAGCCTTATTTTCAGATGGCCGTTCCTGCCGGTTCCGATTTTAGTTACGAGATGGGCAAAGGATTTTTTTGCATGCTCCCACACAGACTCGGTTCTGTACTTGTTCAGAGGGTAGTAGGGGAGGGGCGCTTCAAGAAATCCGAAATCCCGGGTTACGAAAATATATTCGCTCAATGCCCATAAAAACCACAGTCCGAGGTCCGAAGGCCTGTAGAATAGACGGTTTCTTTTGCCGAACCCGTCAATGCTGTAAAAAAAGGTGCCGTCGGTCTTCTGGCTTCTCAGCATGAATTCCAGCATTTCCCTTGCAGATTGTGGTCTGTAATAAGTGAGCGTGATGATGTTTTCAAAAAAATCTCGCGATGCCCCGTTCAGGCCTGAGTCATAAAGATAATTGCCGGCCTGCGGAACATAATGCCTCTGATAATAGGCATCATACTGTGAAGACGAATTGAAATAATAATTGTTCCAGACAAGTTCGCGGCCCAGGTTTAGTTCCTCTTTTCCGGTCTTGAATGAAGGTGCGCGCTCTTTCCAGAATGAAGCGGTATTCCGCCACAGTTGGGCGCCATTTCTGATGACTGATGACACTATGTCTTCCGGCTCTCTTGCTTTTGCATAACCGTAGGCGAATCTGAAAATCTTTTCTTCACCTGCTTCTATTCCGGCTTTTATCACGGCCGCAAGACAGGTATCAGCCACTGGTGTCGAACCGGATGGATTAAGGCGGGAGGCGGAAGTGAGGAAGCCTGGGTTTTTTACAGGCAGGGAATCACAGAACAATAAATCAGGTCTTGTAATCCATTCGCAGGGTTTATCGTCAAGGCTTGCAAGGAAAATTCCCGGATATTCCGGGTCTATATAACATGGCTTGTCAGGGAGTTTGCCCTTTTTGCCGTCAGGCCATGCTGAAAGGATCCTGCCTTCACTACTCAGGCTAAGTCTCGGATGTATCCGGGTTTTCCTGTTCAAAAACCTGTTGAGGATAAATTTTGTTATTCTCGTGATGTTGATATCCCAGTATTCTATGAGATGAAAGTCTTTGAGTTTATTTGTCCTGTTCTTAATCTTAACTTCTGATATCAGGCAAGGTTCATCGCCTGCCGGGGCGAAAACCCTTCTTTCCAATGCAAGCCCACAATATTCAAGTGTCTTCTGAAAATATCCGGACCCGAATATTCTCTCCCATCCGGAGCCTTCAGGAATGCAGTCATCCCTGTCTATAAGTACCTTGTCTTCAGATATCAGCCAGCCGAACCCTCCGCAGTGTGCATTTTCTTGAGGGCTGTAATCGTTAAGCCATAGCTGCCCGGTTTCACCGTAGAAGACCTTTACCATGCCAAGGTTGTAAGCGTTTGCCGTAATGCGATCGTTACCGATCTGATGCCAGTGCAGGGTTGATTTGTTTTTAATGACCGGGTCCCAGAGTGCACGCGGATCATCATGGCGCATCTTGTATCTGTATGCAGGAAGACCGGTTTCGTCTTCGAACCACTCGCCGAATATTCCGCTGCCAGCTGTTAACGGCATATTGCCTTTTTTCAATCTGCAAGCTCCTGTTCAATCCTTTTCTGCATCAGCTCCTTCGCCTTTTTTTCATCTCTTTTTATCGTATATGCGACAAGTATCCAGGAAAGTCCCACAGGTATCAAAATGAGAACGGCAAGTCTGAAGTTGAAAAGTCTCGTCGGAGTTAGCCCGAGCATGACTGCAAGGTCATCACCGAATACCCCGATAAGAGCGCCAAGTCCGAATCCGATCTGAGCTGTTATCTGGATCAGGGCGGAGATTGTCCCGCGGTTTTCAGGCAGGTTCACGTCGAGCATCATGGCTTTTGAGACGGGTGTCGGGATTTCAACAAATGACGATGCGATAAACCCGATGGCTATCGGGATTGCAAGAAAAAGGACAGTTGAGCCGCGCATGTCAAATGCAAAGAAAACCAGGAACAGGATACATCCTGCAAACAGGGCGAACGCGCTTAGATACGCCGGATATCCGGGATTTTTAATATGCAGGATGTCGCCGAAAAATCCTCCTATGAGGTCTCCGATGAGGCTTCCCGACAGAACGATAAGCAGTATCAGTGTTGCTGCGCCTGTCCCGAGGCCTGCATCAGTTGAATAGTAGTCGACCATGAACCGCTGGATATATCCCATCGGCATTGTGGCGATTATGCAGGATATTATGAATATCAGATTCGTGGGGATGGATAATATTGTCTTTAAATCGGAGAATTTTATCCGGCCTTTATATTCTGTGATGTCTGAACCCGTTGCATCCCTGGTATCGGCAAAACCCCTGGCAGGGAGTTTTCCCGCCAGAACAAAAAGGCAGCTGAGCAGTATAAGGATAATGCTCTGCACCTGAAATGAAACCCTCCAGCCGAAGGCGGTTTCGCTTCCGATGGCCCCGCCCAGAATGAAACCATTGCCGTAGCCTATGTTGACTATTGCCACAAATATTCCCGATGCGGCGGCCCTGCTCTTTGATGAGAACATGTCGCCTATTATCGAGAACATTACAGGCACAAATCCGCCGATACCTATGCCACCAAGCGAACGAAATATAATAAATTGTTCCGGAGTCCTGGCAAAGGAGGCAAAGAGATATGAAACACCCGCAAGAAGAAGGGATATGCCAAGAAGCATTTTCCTGTTTGTCATGTCCGAAAGATAGCCGAACAGAATAAGCGAGACGGATATGACAACCATCTGCCACATGAATGATTTTCCGCCGATAATTTCATCAATAGCAGGACCGGCCAGTCCGAAGCCTGTGCCTATCTGTGTCAGATTCGGCGCATCAAGCGTCTGCTGGCAGAAGACAAACAGACAGATTATCATAAGCAGAATAAATGTCAGACCGGCAGGTCGGCCTGCTTTTGAAATATCTTCCATGAAAGGATTTCCGGATCGTGCTTTATCCACTTTCCCTCCCTTTTATGTGAGAACCTGTTAATAAGCTTTACAGTGTTTTGAATCTATTTCCAAAACAATATTAAAGGAAATTATATTCCATTTTCATCTCAGTCATTTACCCAATCAGGAAATATTTATTAATCAATTATTTAACTTTAGTTAAATATACTGCAATGTTAGATGACATATGCCTCTTGGCATTATCATTGCTTGATTTATTTATTTGAATTATCAGGAATTTTGCAGATTGAGAAATAAAGCACAGAATGATAAACCGGGAATTATTATGAAGATTACTTGTACTTATCATCCAAAAGAGGAAGCAAAGTGGTTTTGTCCGGCCTGCAGGATAATGCATTGTGAAGAATGTTCATCCAGGAAGAAAGCCGGAGGGTATTCATCGACAAAAGATCTCCGTTTTTGTCAGAATTGCGGCTATCCACTTGAAAACAAATTTGGTTTGCCGAGAATAGAACCGATTATAAAAAGGCTGCCTCAGGTTCTGGCATATCCGATCAAGCCAACCCCTTTTATTTTAATGCTGTTCCTGTCAATACTCAGCTTCATGTCTTTCATGCTTTCCCCGTACGGTATTGCCGCAGCTGTGATCTTGTGGTCTATATGGCTTAAGTATTCCATTTCAGCCCTCAACGAAACATTACGCGGCAATATGATCCCGCCTGATCTCCAGTCCGAGCCGGAATACGGGGAGCTGGGTATGCTGTTCAAACAGATTCTGCTTCTGTATCCGCTGGGTTTTATAGGTTATTTCATTTACAGGCATTCGGGAATTGTTCAGGCAACGGTTTATTTCATGTTGATGGGGTTTCTGATTCCGGCACTGATTATTTCTCTGGTTTTAAATAACAGCCTGATCAAGACATTAAGCCTTGTTCCTGTTGTAAGGATACCTCTGAAAATAGGCATGCCTTATATATTTATGTGCCTGTTTGTAGTCTGTCTTGTCGGAGGAATATCATACATGTCCATGCATGTATTTCAATTTGTTCCGGAAAACAGATTCGTTTTTCTTAGTGTAATGCTGTCAAATTATTTAACACTAGTCATTTATCATATGATCGGCTACTTGATTTACCGTCATCATGATAAGCTTGAATTCGAAACTGCATTCAGCAGGAAACTTAGCCAGCAGATAGAAGCCGTCAGACTTAAGCCTTCTGTCCGTGCACTTTATAACAATGTGAATCAGCTCATCAAGGAGGGTCGAATCGAGGAAGCTGCAGGACTGCTAAGTGATAATATCAAAAGTTTGCATGACAGTTCAGAGATCGCAGAGCGTTTATACAATCTTCAAAAAATGCTGAAACAGAAAGACGAGCTTATATCCTATGCCCCGGTTTATCTGAATCATCTTTATATCAATGACAGAATTGATAAGCTTGTCGATGTATATCTTGAATGTGTCTATATAAACAGGAACTTTACACCCGGTAAGGATGTGGCCATGAAGATAGCCAGTTCCCTTGTTTCACAGAACAAGCCCGGCGAAGCCGCAAGGCTCCTTGAAAGGTATGCAGACTCAAATCCGAAAGATGATGCTGCCCCCAAGGCGTACATTCAGGCGGCGGAAATCATCCTTTCAAATACAAACGATAAGAAAAAGGCCGTTGATCTGCTCAGAACTGTTGTTTCGACATTTCCTCTTCATGAAATTACGCCTTATGCTAAAAAGAAGCTCAGAGATCTGGGAGAGAATGAACCCGCACAGATCACGTTCTGATTCAAATTTATTTTATATTACAGACGGTACTGGCACAAAACCGTGATTAACATCAAAAACGGTTTTGTGCCTTTTTCATAAGCCGTCAACCATAAACAGAATCCATGCGCTCAAGGACTTTAATTGATTCGGTCATATCAATATGCTAGTTTGATACAGCTCATAACCTGAAATAAATAACGGAGGTGACCATGAATTATCTTATTCAGCCGAAAAAATTTGTCAGCCTGATGAAAGATGAAGGATCACGAAAATTAGTCGAAAAGACCGTTAATTTTTTTGAGACAATGGGAAAGACAAGGCTTACCGAAGATTTCAACAAGAAGATCTGGTACCGTGAATTTGTCGACTTTATCGGTAAAGAGCAGATATTCGCCAAGCTGCTTACTCCGAGTGAGTACAGCGGCGGCGATCTGGACTGCAGATGGGATTCTGCCAGAAACGGGGAATACAGTGAACTCCTGGCCTTCTACGGTCTGGGATACTGGTATTGCTTCCAGGTTACCATTCTCGGTCTGGGGCCCATATGGATGAGCAAAAATGAAAAGGCGAAACAAAAAGCTGCAAAACTTCTGAAGGAAGGAGCGATTTTTGCATTCGGCCTTTCCGAAAGGACTCACGGCGCCGATATCTATTCGACTGAAGCTGCGCTGACGCCCAAAGGAGATGGGACATGGCTGGCAAACGGCGAGAAATACTATATCGGCAACGGCAACGAGGCCGAGATGGTTTCCACCATGGGCAAGGTGAAAGACGGGACTGACGACTATGTATTTTTTGTTACCAATTACAAGAACAAGGCGTATGAGCTGAAGAAAAACGTTATCTCACATCAGGAATACGTATCGAATTTCGCCCTTCACGATTATCCGATAACCGAAGATGATATACTTGAGCGCGGACCAGAGGCGTGGGATGCCGCTCTGAATACCGTAAACATAGGCAAATTCAATATCGGCCCGGCTTCAATCGGCGTTGTGGAACACTGTTTTTATGAGGCCATAACTCATGCCGCGAACCGCATTCTGTACGGCATGAAGGTGACCGACATGCCGCATGTAAAAAAGAACTTCATGGACGCATGGCTGAGGCTCATCGGCATGAAAATGTATCAGCGCCGTGCAACCGACTATTTCAGGAATGCTGCTGACAACGATCGACGATATCTTCTTTACAATCCCACAAGCAAGATGAAGGTAACACTGCAGGCGGAAGAGGTACTGAATCTCTTATGGGATGTAATCGCCGCCAAGGGTTTTGAAAAGGACATGTTCTTTTCAATGGCCGCAACAGACATCCGTGGGCCTTCCAAGCTTGAGGGGACCGTTCATGTGAATGTCCAGCTTATCCGCAAGTTCATGGAAAACTACTTTTTCAGTCCTCAGGAATATGCTGAAGTGAAGCCGGAATTTGCATTAAGGGACGATATGTTCGTATTCAATCAGGGGCCGGCTAAAGGCCTTGGGAAAGTGAAGTTCCACGACTTTGCACCGGTATTCAAGGCATTCGAAAACCTGCCGAATGTGGAGGCATTCATCAGGCAGATAAGCATATTCAAGGAGATGCTAGAAAAGGCCCATCCAGACAAACTGCAGGAGATGGATCCGTCATTCACTCTTCCCCTGGGAGAGATGTTCTCGATAGTCGTGTACGGACAGCTTATCCTCGAGCAGGCGAAATATGACAATATGCCTTCAGACATCATAAATCAGATATTCGATTTCATGGTGCGGGACTTTGCAGGTTTCGGGCTGCAGATTTACGGCAACCACAGCACGAACGACGCTCAGCGTGAGTTCTGCAAACAGATCATGTTGATAAAGGCGGTGCCTGATATGGAGCAGTACAATAAAGTCTGGCAGGAGCATGTACTCTCTCTGAACGGCGAATACGAAATGAATTCTTAAAAATTGAAAGAAGGGCGCATTTAACGCCCTTCTTTTTACAATTAGCCATGAAAGAATTGTCGGAAGAAAAAAAGGTAAGCATATTTCACACCTTTGTGTTTTTCCTCATCTGTCTTTTCTTCACCTGTGTAGCTTTGGAATGGGAATTGAGGCAGAGAAGGAAGTTCGAATCATCCGTTCTTTACAGGAATTTTTCAAAAGAGAAGCTTTATGCCGTCATTGAAGATTTTGACAGACTCAAAACATGCGAAGACCCGCATGTCGAACACTTCACGGCAAAACATCCTGAATTCGCAGGGCTCAACCGCATGTGGCTGATAAATTCATGTGGCCACTGGCTCAGGAAGCTGAAAAGGGAGATTAAGAGGGGTAGGGTGTGAAAAATCCATTGAAGAGCGCACTCTATTTATTTGATTCCCTGCTGGGAGGATACTTCGGCCAGTACCTTGAAGTGCGTTCGCTTGAATTCTTCCTTGCCTGGGGTGAAGCTACAAAAAGGCCTTTTATAGGACCTTATCTGAAAAGACTTTTCATATGGTTCTGTACATATTTTACCGGGATTGTCGTACCTTCACTCGATTCGCTCGAAGGCAGACCAAAAATATTGCCATGCGACGATGTTATCAATCTGGTAAAACGCGCACGTGTCACAAGCCTTAGCCCGTGCACCTGTAAGGCGCATATCATACCTGACGACCCCGATATACCGCGAGATACATGCATGGGCTTCACTTTTGTGGAAGGCATGGAGGATTTGTCGGACGAAAATTATCACAAGGATTTCAAACTCAGGAAGGAGATAATCGATAAATTAAGACAGTGCGAGGACCTGGGGCTGGTGCACCAGATAATGACCACATCGAGGCCCACGGGCAAGAAAGGCTATGTGCTGTGCAACTGTGACGGTCAGAGCTGTATACCGGTAATTCTGTTCAGGAAATATGGTATCCCTATGGTCAGAACGTCCGGCTATATCGTTCAAATATCCGATCCTCACAAATGCACGGCCTGCGGGATATGCATTAAGCGCTGCATGTTTGATGCCGCGTCATTGTCTGATAAAAAACCTGTTACCGATATCGATAAATGCATGGGTTGCGGGGTGTGCGTGAAGACGTGCAAAGCAGGGATCAGAACACTCGTAAAGTCATAAATCTTTTTTGCTGGTAATGCACTGGTCCTGAAAAATAAAAATCATCTATCATTAAAATAGGGATTTTCATTCCATATTTTCATGGTAAGGTAAATTCCATGGGCGTTTGATCTATCACCGAATTCAAAATACAGTACAGATAAAATATGAAAAACAACACTCTTAACCTCTGGACAAAATAAAACAACTTGTCTATACATTGGCAAAGGTTCACTGCTTTTAACCGGTAACATATGTATTTTATGTTTACGGTTAAAGGGCAGGGCGTAAGAACAAAGCAGATCGAGGAGCGACGAAATCGAGGAATGAGGTATACATTTAGCGTATGCCGCAGTGACGAGATGAGGAAGCGACGAAGAGATGCAAAGTTATGACGGCCTGTACCAGCGGTGGCTGCGCATAAGAGGTCAAAAATACAAACCATGAAAAAAAGAGCAAAGATAGCAATTCTAGTGGTGTTTATAGCTGTTGCTGCATGCTGGATAGGCTACAGTTATGCCCGCGAAATGAAACCGGCAATAGGAATCCTTGAAGTTGATGGAACTATCCTGGGATCTGAGGTGTATCTTGAGAGGCTGAAGATGTTTGAAGAGGATGATGCCGTAAAGGCCGTAATCGTACGTATCAACAGCCCGGGAGGTGTGGTTGGTCCTTCGCAGGAAGTATATGAGGAGATACTCAAACTAAAAAGGAAAAAGCCGGTGATCGCATCCATGTCCGCACTCGGTGCATCGGGAGCCTATTATATCGCCTGTGCATGCGATACGATTTTTGCGATGCCGGGGACAATGACCGGTTCAATTGGCGTAATAATGGAGTTTATAGACATCAGTTCGGGGCTGACTAAGCTCGGAATAAAAGCGGGAAGTGTTACATCCGGCAAAATGAAGGATGCCGGCTCTCCTTTCAGACCGATGTCGCCGGAGGAAAAGGAATATTTTCTGGCTGTTGTGAATGACGTTCAAGACCAGTTCGTGGAAGCGGTTTCAAAATCGCGTAAGATTACGGCAGAAAAGGTCAGGTCCTATGCGGACGGAAGAATCTATACAGGCAGGCAGGCCATGAATCTGAGGCTGGTGGACAGGATGGGGGGGCTTCAGGACGCTATCGATCTGGCTAAAACAAAGGCCGGGATTACAGGTAAACCGAGGATAATAAGGCCGAAAGAGGAAAAAGGCCTGTTCGAATCTTTGGGGCGTCTGCTGGACGGCAGTATGCCTGGCAATTCTTCATCGATAGGCGAAATGGTTAAAGGGAGAAACATCAGGCTGTCTTACAGCATGTATTAATAAAACTGACAGTGATGAGCCGGCGGTGTCTGGAAAAAGTGGCTTAGACAGCAACCGGGGAAAGAGAGTAATTCAATATTAAATGACCGATAATCCAGGATTATTAGTGAGGACTATATGATAGAAGAAGCACTGACTTTTGATGACGTTCTGCTGATTCCCGCAAGATCCAGCGTAACGCCTGCCAGCGTGGATACGAGCACCTGGCTGACAAGAGGGATTAGGCTTAACATACCTCTCGTAAGCGCTGCAATGGATTCCGTTACTGAGGCAAACACGGCCATAGCGATGGCCAGGGAAGGGGGCATAGGAATAATTCATAAAAACATGTCACCGGAAGCACAGGCGGTTGAAGTCGACAAGGTGAAAAAATCAGAAAGCGGTATGATAGTCGATCCCATAACGATGACGCCTGACAGAAAATTGTGGGAAGCTCTAGAGCTCATGAAGCATTACCACATCTCAGGTGTACCGATAACCGTCGAAGGCAAACTAGTGGGAATCCTGACAAACCGGGACCTGAAATTCGAAACCGACCTGAACCGCTCGGTCAGCGAGGCGATGACAAAAGAAAATCTTATCACCATAAAAGGTGAGATAACACTGGCAGAGGCAAGCAAGCTTCTACATAAGTATAAAATTGAAAAATTGCCCGTGGTTGATGATGAATACAGGCTCAAAGGTCTCATTACCATCAAGGATATTGAAAAGGCAGAACAGTTCCCTGATGCGGCAAAAGACAGCAGGGGAAGGCTCATGGTCGGGGCTGCAGTCGGGGTATTTCCAAACGATGAACCCAGGGTACATGCGCTGATGAAGGCGGGTGTCGACGTAATAGTGGTCGATACCGCTCACGGCCATTCTCAGGCTGTTCTGGAAACGGTAAAGGCGATAAAATCCATTTATCCCAAATCCCAGGTTCTTGCAGGAAATATTGTTACTGCCGAGGCGACCGTTGACCTCATCAAAGCCGGTGCGGACGGTGTAAAGGTGGGGGTCGGGCCCGGTTCCATCTGTACTACAAGGGTTGTGGCGGGCGTAGGCATGCCGCAGATAACCGCGATAATGAACTGCTCGAAGGCGGCTGGTGAATTCGGTGTTCCGGTTGTTGCCGACGGAGGCATCAAATTTTCTGGGGATCTTACAAAGGCCATTGCCGCCGGTGCCTCGACCATAATGATAGGCTCCCTGTTCGCCGGCACCGAAGAGGCGCCGGGCGAGCTGATTATCTATCAGGGCCGTACTTATAAATCATACCGGGGCATGGGTTCGCTGGAGGCTATGAAGCATGGCTCGAAAGACCGCTACCAGCAGGGTGACATATGCGATGCAGAGAAGTTCGTACCCGAAGGTATAGTCGGCCGTGTGTCGTACAGGGGAAAGATATCCGATAATGTATATCAGCTTATAGGCGGTCTCCGTGCAGGAATGGGCTATACGGGCTGCAGGACCGTGCCGGAGCTTCAGACGAACGCGAAGATGATCAAAATTACGGCGGCAGGCCTGAAGGAATCTCATGTTCATGATGTCATAATCGTGAAAGAAGCGCCAAACTACAAGCTGGAATCATAAAAAGGCCGGAAAAGCAACCGGTTTTAGTAAATTCAGGCAGGATAATGGGAGCAGAAAACAGTTTCGTTCATCTACACTGCCATACGCAGTACAGCCTTCTTGACGGCGCCATCAGGGTGGGCGATCTTATCAGAAAGACCAGGGAATTCGGCCAGAAGGCTGTTGCCATAACGGATCACGGGGTTATGTACGGGGCAGTGGAGTTTTACGACAAGGCTGTCGCCGAAGGTCTCAAACCAATAATCGGCTGTGAGGTTTATGTCGCACCTGATTCAATGGAGGTCAAGGAGGCACTGAAGGGTTTCCCGACAAACTACCACCTTTTGCTCCTGGCTATGAACAACCAGGGATATACGAACCTCATGAAACTGGTGTCTCTGGCCCATGAAAAAGGATTTTACTATAAACCCAGGGTCGACAAAAACCTCCTTTCCGAACTGAACGGCGGGCTTATTGCCCTTTCCGCCTGTCTTAAAGGAGAGATACCTTACTGGCTTCTTAGGGGGAACCGGGACAGGGCTATTGAGGCTCTCGAGTTCTATGCGAAGACTTTTGACGGTAGATTTTATCTCGAGATCCAGGAGAATGGCCTTGCCGACCAGTCGCAGATAAATCCCATGGTGATCGATCTGGCAAAAAGATATTCGCTGCCTGTCGCAGCAACTAACGACTGCCACTATCTGAACAGAAACGATGCGAGTGCACATGAGGTTCTGTTGTGCATACAGACACAGGCTACGATGCAGGACAACGACCGCATGAAGCTGGGGTCAGATCATTTCTACCTCAAAAGCCCTGAAGAAATGGCCGAAGCCTTTTCGTATATTCCCGAAGCCGTCAGCATGACATCCGAAATAGCATCACGCTGCAATGTGGAGATTCCTAAGAACGTTTACTATTTTCCGGTATTTCCGGCTGAACCCGGCAGGTCGCTGGAAGATATGGTAACACAGCAGGCCAGGGAAGGCCTTAAAAGAAGAATGGGTGAAATCCCGGAAAATTACAGTTCAAGACTTGAAATGGAGCTTGGTGTTATAAGGGACATGGGTTTTTCTGGATACTTTCTTATTGTCGCCGATTACATAAATTATGCAAAATCCAAAGGCATACCGGTAGGTCCCGGCAGAGGGAGCGCAGCAGGCTCGTTAGTGGCCTACGGCCTTGGAATAACAGACATTGATCCAATACGGTGGAACCTTCTTTTCGAGCGTTTTTTGAATCCCGAGCGCAAGAGCATGCCTGATATCGATGTCGATTTTTGCCAGGACAGGCGCGATGAAGTTATAGAATACGTAAAGAACAGATACGGCAAGGATTATGTGGCCCAGATAACGACATACGGAAACCTGAAGGCCAAGGCGGTCATTAAAGATGTTGCCAGGGTGATGGGCATCAGTTTCTCCGAAGCGGATGCAATTGCCAAACTGGTCCCGAATGACCCCAAGATAACACTTGAAAAGGCTGTTAACGAGGAGCCTAAACTCAAAGAGCTTATTTCAAAAGACCCGCAGGTGGCCAGGGTGATAGAGGTAGGCAGGGCGCTTGAAGGACTGTCACGCCATGCCTCGGTTCATGCAGGCGGCGTCGTAATCTCGGACAGCTCTCCCATCACGGTCCATGTTCCTGTCTATATCGATAAAAAAGGAATGCCCATAAGCCAGTATGACATGAAAGTCCTTGAAAGGGTCGGACTGGTCAAGTTCGATATGCTGGGCTTGAAGACTCTTACCGTAATACACAAGACCCTTGATATTCTGCACTCCCGCGGAGTCGAACTGGAAATAGAAAAAATACCTCTCGATGACAAGGCGACTTACAGACTCATAAGTGAAGGTGATACTGCAAGCGTGTTCCAGCTTGAATCTTCAGGCATGAGACAGATGCTTTCACAACTGAAGCCGACGGTCTTCGAAGATATTATCGCAGCGGTGGCCCTTTACCGTCCAGGCCCTATGGATTTCATCCCCGAATACGCCCGCAAAAAGCATGGGAAAGAAAAGGTGGAATATCTCCACCCGCTTACCGAGCAGATACTCAAGGAAACTTACGGGATCATGGTCTATCAGGAACAGGTCATGCAGATAGCCCAGGTGGTGGCAGGCTATTCTCTGGGCAAAGCGGATCTGCTCAGGAGGGCGATGGGAAAGAAGAAGCCCGAGGAAATGGCAAAACAGCAACACGACTTCGTTGAAGGGGCGAAGAAAAACGGGGTTCCTGAAGACATAGCAAAAAAAATGTTCTCCAGAATGGAAGAATTTGCCAACTACGGATTCAATAAATCACACGCCGCAGCCTATGCCCTGGTAGCCTATCAGACCGCTTATCTGAAATGTCATTTCTTCAAGGAGTTCATGGCGGCGAACTTTACGCTGGACCTGAACAACACTGACAAAGTCGTGCAGCATATAGCCGAATGCCGGAGCAAAGGTGTGAAAATCCTTCCTCCGGACATCAATAAAAGCGCATGGGAATTCGTTACAACGGAAGAGGGCATCCTTTTCGGTCTGGGTGGTGTAAAGGGTGTCGGTCACAAAGCCGTGGATATAATCATTGAAGAGCGTCAGAAAGGGGCATTCAAGGATGTCCGGGACTTCATCAAGAGGAACAGTCTCTCAGGCGTGAACCGCAGGGTGCTTGAATCGCTATTGAAATCAGGCGCCTTTGACAGTCTTCATGCAAACAGAAGGGCTGTTTTTGAATCCCTAGATGCACTGATTGAAGATGCTCAAAGAATGGCCAGGCAAAAAGATGATATGCAGGGCTCACTTTTCGATCTGATCGATGAAAATGAGACTGAAGAGCAGCTGAAATTGCCGGATATACCGGATTGGCCTGATAACGAAAGACTCAAGCAGGAAAAGGATGCCCTGGGATTTTATATATCCGGGCATCCTCTGAATTCTTTTTCGGAAATCATAGAACGTTATTCGACAGCCAATACACTTACGCTTTCCGAGGTAACAGGCAAGACCATAATAGCAGGGATCATTCAGAACCTTAATATAACAAGGACAAAAAAAGGCGACCCGATGGCAAGGGGACTGCTTGAGGATTTGCACGGTACCGTGCCTGTGATCTTTTTCCCCAAATGCTATGCCGAGTTTCACCAGGCTATAACAGGCGAAGGGCCTGTCGTAATAAAGGCAACTGTCGACCGAAGTGAAGATGACAGCGAGGAAGGGACATCCGTCAAAGTTGACCTGAAAGCTGAAGAGGTCTATCCTGTTGATCAGGCGGATTCTGTTTTTGCAAGCCGTGTAGTTGTGAAGCTGTCCGATATGGACAAACAGCAGGATATCAAGGCTGTCAAAAACAGCATACTTGACTTCAAAGGCAGCTGTCCGGTCAGCTTTCAGATAAAGTCAAACGGGGCGGTGGTAATGATCGATGCAGGAAAGGAATATACCGTAGCACCGATCAGGGCTTTTATTGACAGGATTCAGAGCATACTGGGGCCGTCGAGAGTGGAGATACAGTGAAGAAAAGCGGAAAATTCGCAGACCTTGATAAAGCGCTTAAGGAATATGAAGCGAGTTTGATAAGGGCGGAAAAAGACGTTGACGATAAGGCGAAAAAGTCAAGCGCAGAGGCCAGGAAGCTGGCCAATGACCTGAGAAAAGACCTTTATTCGGAGATTACCCGCTGGGAATGCATTGAAATAGCAAGACATCCTGCAAGACCGGGTGTCTGTGAATTCATTTCCGGCATATTCGACAGTTTCATGGAACTTCATGGAGACAGGGCCCTCGGCGACGATCCTGCGATAACCGGAGGGCTGGCATTCCTTGATAAAAAGCCGGTTGTCATAATCGGGCACAAGAAACACACAACAGGACATAAGAATTATCTTGAACATCATTTCGGCATGGCTTCTCCATCAGGGAACAACAAGGCGGCAAGGCTTATGAAGCTTGCTGAAAAATTTTCAAGACCGGTAATCACTTTCGTAGATACGCCGGGTGCTTATCCGGACCCTGTAGCAGAAGACAGAGGCCAGGCATACAGCATCTCGACATGCATAAATGCCATATCCAGTGTCAGGACACCCGTTATCGCATGCATAATCGGGGAAGCGGGATCAGGAGGTGCTCTGGCATTGGGATTCGGGGACAGGATGATTATGCTGGAGAACGCATTTTACAGTGCCATATCACCTGAGGGGTTTGCATCGATCAAGAGGGGTGATGAGACAACAAAGGAAGAAGCGGCAGAAATACTTAAAGGCACGGGCCGTGATCTGTATGCTCAGGGACTCATAGATTATATGGTCATGGAACCTCTGGGCGGAGCCCATAACGATCCCGAATCTGTAATAAATGAAACTGGAAAGGCTATCCGACGGTATATATCGGAACTGAAGGATGTTGATACTGAAACGCTCATGAGAAAACGTTTTCAGCGTATTGAAGGGTTGATGCCTTGAATATCGAAGCTGCGTATTATGTAATAGCAGCGATTTTCGGGCTCTTTATCGGGAGTTTCCTCAATGTATGCATTTACCGCATACCTAGAAACCTTTCGATAGTATGGCCGGGTTCCAAATGTCCGGGCTGTGATACTCCCATAAGGGCGTACGACAATATACCAGTTTTAAGCTGGATTATCCTGCTCGGGAAATGCAGGAAATGCGGGCAGAGGATCTCAGTCAGATACCCTGTTGTCGAGTTGCTGACCGGTGTTATTTCGATAGTCTTTTTTCACAAGTACGGACTTACTCCTCAGTTTTTTATTTATTATGCCTTTGCATGCGCGCTGATTGTTGTCACCTATATCGACCTTGATTTTCAGATAATACCGGACAGGATTTCTCTGGGCGGTATTGTTGTCGGGCTTATCTGCGTAAACTGGCTGCCCGTAAGCTATAAGGATTCTCTTATCGGTATGGCAATAGGTGGAGGGATTCTGCTTATAATAATATACGGCTATTATTTCCTGACAAAAAAGCAGGGTATGGGTGGCGGAGATGTGAAACTGCTTGCCATGATAGGAGTATTTACGGGATGGCAGGGTGTGGTGTTTACACTTTTTGCTGCATCTTTGATTGGTTCCGTCATAGGCATTGCCTGGGTTTTCATTAATCGAAAGAATATGAAGGCAGCCATTCCATTCGGACCTTTCCTGTCAATAGGGGTGTTGATTTATCTCTTATGGGGCCCGCCCATGATCGGCTGGTATTTCGGGTTCATGAGGCATCAGTGATGTAAGCTGTCTTTCAGATCTTTATATCAAGTTCCTTAAGCCTTTTTAGTATTTCAGACCACATTCTGGATATCCATTCATTGAATGCTTTCGAGTCCCGGGAATAGTAGTAGGCTGATATCTGTATCAGGAGGCCTTTATCTTTGATGCCCGAGAATATGATTGAAGCCGGTGTTTCCGGTTTCATGGCCTCATGGTTTGAGAACAGTTCTCTTATTGAATCGATGGCCTGGGAGATTTTTTCAGGAGTTGTATCCGGTGACATAGTGACATTGGCATCCCATTTATAAAAAGGGCTTTTGCCGGCATTTACCAGTGTGGTGTTGACGACCTTCTCATTGGGTATGGACACCAGGTAACCGATTGCCGTTCTGATTCGCGTGCTCCTGAATCCTACATTTTCAACAACACCCGTGTGTCCGTCTATTATTATCCTGTCTCCGACGGTAAAAGGCTTGTCAAAAAGAATTGTGAGAGATCCAAGGAAATTGGCGATAGAATCCTTTGCCGCAAGAGCTATTGCAATGCCTCCGATTCCGAGAGAGGCGAGCATCGGTCCAAGATTCATTCCTGTTGAAGAGTGTATAACAGTCATGGTGCCGAATATTACGACCAGGATCTTAAAAATTTTGCCGAGAAACGGTACCAGCATATCATCAAGTTCGCTTTCTGTTTTGTCAGCCACAGCCCGCAAGTAGGATTCGAAGACATCAACCATCCTGTAAAGAAACCAGAAAATTATAAAAGCAGTCACTATTCCGGCCGTCACTCCTGCAATATGATAAATTGATTTGTTATATTGAAGCAGCGGATGAAGACAGCCGTAAGCCCCGAAAAAAATAATAAAGAGACTGACGGGTCTTCTTGCGGCAAGGGCAATCTTTGATGCTGTATGGAATCTGCTGCTTGAAAAAATATTTTTTGTCTGTCTGCCGAGGGTAAAACTGACGGTTCTTTCCCCAATAACAATTAATATAAAAATAATGATCCGTATGATGATTTCGAGAATTGATATGCCAAGGATTGTTTCTGAAGGAATAAATTCTCCCGCATACTTTGATGCGCCCTGACTTAATGTGCTTATGACCCCTTCCAGCTGGTGACCGGCAGACAGGACCTTATCGTTGGCGGAGGAGCTGTTTATTGCGCCCTTTTCTATTATTGAAGGACAGGTGCTCTTGTCAGTATTGCTTGCCTGAGAGTAAGAAAATGGAATTATCAAAACCGAAATTATTACTGCAATTGCCGCATATGGTGATATAACTCTGAATCTGCTTCTCATTTTTATTCCCCGGATAATATTTTTTCCTGATAAATAAAAATTTAATATCTTTAAAAGCTGACATAGTCAAATAGCTCGATCTTATCTTAATCGTCAAATTATCAGAAGAATTATGCCATTTATAGACAATAGTACCTGTCGCTGTGAATAATCAGCAAAAATGACCTGATATCATGTTGTTACATTATTGATGTCCGATCCGGATAATTTTTTTAAAAATATTGCTTTTTGATATGCTGCAATTATTATTATCATATTATGTTTGAAGTATAGTAAAATATATATTATATATATTTAAAATAGTTATAAAACAATTTGGTTTAAATTACGATTTATTTGTTGGAGGCTTTAATTGATGTTTAATGTTTATTGGGATGTGAATGTAATCATGAGGCAGGGTAATTCTGTGTCCGAAGAAAACCAACGTTCAAACCTGAAAAAATTATTAATAATTTATAGGAGGTAATGATGTTGAGGAGAAGACATGCATTGTATTTGGTGATTGGCTTGACATTATTTTTCATGTCATCAGGCTTTCTTGGCATGTGTGTCGGCACTGATTACAAACCGGCAACAATAAAAATCACAAGTCCGGCAAAAGGCATGGTGTTTGAAGCAGGGACGCCTGCCATCATAATCACCGGAAGGGTAACAGCCGGAGACAGTGAGATACAGACCCTCAAGGCGCAGGGCAAGGTGATTGCATTTAATAAAACCACCGGTCTTTTTTCATATGAGCTTAAAATGAATCAGGCGGAAATATTTACTACATGTGAATTTACGGTAATTGACAAGAAAGGTATTGCAAATATTGAAAGGGCTTCATATTCCCTCGGGCAGGCCTCAGAACCGGGGTCAGTCGGGGTGATAGACAACGCAATGAGGCTGGTATTGACGGATTCATTGCTTGATCAGGTTGAAAAATTCGCAAGCAACTTCATGAACACATGGAAGAATGATCTGATCTATGGATGGGATAATGCCATATACGGATCACTGAATCCTGAAAGCCCGTTTGCATCAATGTCGCCTATTATCCCGACAGCAAGGATACCTTTCGATGATGGGATGAACGGCTGGATACAGCTGTCGCAGGCTTACAGCGAACCTCAGGACAAGGGATATATAAATCTGGGCAAGATTTCCATATCAACCGATATACTGCCGACCAACCAGATTGCAGCCGGCATACTGATTACGCCTGAAAGCTGGGTAAATCCAAGGGGCGGCAGTGCGAAGGCCTTGTTTGTCCAGGGGCACTACAGGACATATCCTCTTGGTATTGAGACAAGGATCCACTTTACGGTTTATACAAACCTGGTTAACATATCCAACGTCAAGCTGGGACTTGGGGTAAATTCCAATAACAAGATAGTTGCAAAGCTTGATTTAAGCCGTGCAAATATCGATCTTGGTAATCCAACCATAGAATTTGGTAAGATAGAACTGGAAGATGAACTCATTAACTTTATCCTTGATATTGTCAAGAATACGGTACTGAAAAAGCTGGCCATTGAAATGGAACTTGTCGGGGTAAATGACATTTCATTCGATCTTCTTGGACTTAACATAAGTGGCTGGCCAATGATGAGCACCATATTCACAACGCCTACCGCCGATCAGATGGTTATTGATCTTGGCCTGTCTGCCAAACTGGCAGAAGATACAATACCGTTGGTACAGGATTTAACGGTTTTCTACACAACTCTTCCCAATACTCAGCCTGCTATAACCATGACATCCAATGAAAATATCGCAATGGCGATTTCGGACGATCTGATGAATGAAGCGTCCTTTGACCTGATCCAGCTCGGTCTGCTAAAGAATCTCGACCTCACGTCCTCAGTAAAGGATCTGCTTGGCAAGCTTGTCTCAGGTAAAACTATTATTGCTAAAGCGACGCTGCTTACTCCGCCTATATTCGATTTCTCCGGAACTGAAGTTCTGCCTGACGGCATTACCCAGGTCGGCAGGGTCATAGTCAAGGATCTGTATTTTGAACTTTACTATAAGGGAACGGTGCTGCCTTATCCTTATGCGGCGAGGATGTGTGTCGATGTCGACCTTGACCTGCAGCTGAAGCTTTCCGAAGACGGGAAGCATGTTCAGGCTCTTCTTAATGTTCCTAACAGCAGCTTCACGATCAACTACCTGTATACAAACCTGACTAATTCGGCATTGTTGCCTGAAATCGGAGGCAAGCTTACAGTGAAGGTTCTGGACATGCTCCTTCAGAAGCTTGTTAACTTTGATATTCCGACAATTGACCTTTTTGGTCAGTCGATTGCAATCGGCATATCGGATACGGAACTAATCAACAACTGTCTGGTTGCTAAACTTGATGTTGTAGTTCAGTAGCTTATCTGCACGCAACAGAGCATACAAGGCGCCCGGCATTTACCGGGCGCCTTTTTATTATTTTCTAATGGCATCTCTGTTTATGAGTTTGACCGGGATTGTAGCATCAGATGTTTCGGATAATAATTTCGGAATATCAATACTGCGGGAAACAAGCACCTCAATTCTTATGTTTGAAAATACCCTGTATATGAATTCAATGCTTTCAAACGGGAGCGTGTTTTTATAAACAGTTTCAAAGCGTGACTTCATTTTCATCAGACCTTTTATAAGCAGACGTATTCTTGCTGCTGCTTCTTCATGTCCCAGTGATTCAAAGGCCCCGAAGAACACAAAGGCGGTTCCTTCAAGTATAAGAAAATCGGCGGGATAAGCTATCCTGTAAAATTCCCTTGTAACCTGATTTTCAATGGGCAGCGGTTTGAGATTGCAGCTCAGAAAATACTGCTGCAGCTCTTCATCGCTGTAGAGCACTCCAAGCAGTCCCTTCGAAGATGTCTTAAATAATGCTTCTTCAATAATTGACTGTGCGATTGAGCGAAAATTATCAGGATAGTATAATATTGCAGGCAGCGGCGCAAACTTTTCTATATCATGAATGGCCTTTTCAAGAGGAACAACGATCTTATCAAAAGCGAGCATTATTCCGTACGAAAGGTGTACATCCGTAGATCGTGCTAGATTCCTTTCAGTAAATACGAGACAGAAACGGGATGAGATGATCTTCGAGCATACACGTTCACAAAACGATATTTTATTTTGATCCGAAAGTTCGGGCATAATATAGTTTTTAAGCCCCTTTGCCCTGAGCAGATCGTTAAGGGTATTTATCTCCATTTCATATTTCGTCTTCTCAGGCACGGCTATGAACACGCTTTCTTCGGAGCCTGCAAAATGTCCGCAGTATGGCAGGTCCAACATGCAGGATTTTTTCTGTATAGTCTTTTTCATCTATGAAATACCGTGGCGATCGATCATGTCTAGGATAAGGGCCGGCCATGTGAACATGTCAGCCCCTTTGCCTCTACCTGTTTCGGGATCATAGAATTCGTGAAATCCATTTCCGGTAATAAGCCTTGCAGTCTTTGCGGTTATCAATGAAGCGATGTCCTTTCTCCCGTAAATCGACGCGGCTTCCGCCGCAGCCCAGTTCATGCTTATCCAGATGCAGGGCCCACGCCAGAGCATGGAATCTCTGAACCATCTGAGGTCCTCTTCTTTTGCAGAGTTAAACCGTACTCCGTAATCACAGGCGAAATGCCCGGTTGAATTTATGTATTCGTTCATAACCCTTTCTGCCCGCTCTCTTGGCACCAAACCGGAAAGCAGAGGCATGATGCCGTTAAGGCATGACCTGAAAACTTTTACTGGTTTTGGCGTGAGGCGTCTTGGATAATAGAATCCCTTTCTTTCATCCCACAGCAGACTTTCACAGGCATTAATCACCGCATCAGCAACTTCTTTGCACTTTTGAGCATCCGTTTCATTCCCTGCGATTGAGAAGAGCCTGGAAACCGCCGATGCCCCTGCCGCAACCAGACCGTTCAGGCCTGCATCCTGAAAAACGAATGCCCCTTTTTCAAGGGCCTTTTTCCCATCCCAGTCGAGCCGGACTATTTCTTCTAGCTGTTTCAGATAGGCGTACATATATCGCAGAAACCATGTCGGCCTTCTCACATCAACACCGCAGGCTTTATCGAAATAGGGGGCCGCATCGGTTCCCGATTCCCAGGGATGGATTATGCACACAAGGCTGTCTCCCAGCAGGTCTCTCTCCCTTATCAGGTATTCAAGGCATTTCAGCATAGAAGGAAGCAACTTCAGTATTCTTTCATCCCCGGTTCTGTTATAAACAATCTCCGCCGCAATGAGATATGAAGGCGGGTCAATGAACATGCTCCGTCCCATGCTGTCGAACTGGCTTGAGACTGATCTGATGAGCATCTTCCTGAAAATGGATTCACTTTTTCCAAGGCCTTCGATCCTGACCTCATGCGGGATAAGTCCGCTTTCCATCTGGAAAGAGAAAACCGCCTCCAGCTCTCTTACGGCGAGTTCAGGTGCGATTACTGAAAGTGCAATTGCATGCCATCCGGAATCCCACGCGAAAAACGACTGGTAGGCGCCTAGTGCGGGCTGGTGAAAAGTGAGACCCCGGAAGTTAACGAGGTTTTTTTCAAATACATCCCTGGCCTCTTTGATCAGGTATTCTTCGAGCATAACACATCCCTGTCCGAGCAGGCATTTTTAGAAACCAGCCGTTTGCGGCGGTGTTCAAAAGAGCCCCTTTCATCTTCGGTTATCAGGTCATATCTTAACACCTGTTCAACGATAGCAAGTGCGCGTCCGATATCATGGCTCCTGTGTTCACAGAATTTCGCTAGTTCGGCCAGTGCGAATACATCCCCGCTGTCTGAAGATACAATATCCTCCCATAAACGGACAGCCTCATGCCATTGACCGGATCTTTTATGGATGAGCGAGAGCATCTTCTTTGCTTCCATTGCATATGAGAGATCATCAATTCCGATTATCGATTCAACCATATGACGCATCAGTTCATGGTTTCCCTGATCATTATGAAGTTTTGCCGCAGCCAGGATGTCTCCGGGGTGGGCTTTATCGATGCAGCCACCTGATACCACTTCAGTCAGATGGCTGAGCAGCGTCGCCATTGATACGATATCTAAACGGTTGTGCTCGAAGACATCTTCCATGAGCGATGGGTTTCGGGTTTTCAACCAGTCGAAATAACGCTGAGGTATTTCCGAACCCGGGACATCGCTTATTCTCCTGAAACCTAGCACCTCGTCTTCAAGTGTGACAAGTCTGCAATTTGATGTGCGGTGCGAATAAAGCCTTCGCGATGGATTAAGAAGGTCAAGGTGCGGCATGGCCTTCATCGAGTCTTCAAGACGGTTCAATATAAAGCGAGCCGAGAGCAGGTTCATATCAAAGGCCCTGCCATTGAACGAGACCAGGAATTTCTTTTCGGCTGCTGTTTCGTTCAAAAATGCGAGCATGGCCTTTTCGTCGGAAAAATCCCTGGCAAAGAGCTGGCATGTAATGAAGTCATTGCCCTCGAAAAATCCCAGACCTATCAAAAAGGGGAGCGTCCCGGTACCTCCTGCAAGTCCTGTTGTCTCGGTATCGAAAAAAAGCGCATCATGAGGGCTGCAACCTGCAATTGCAGAATGGCGCGCAAGCATGGAGGCTGCATGCATGTCGATTTTAAGGCATTCTCTGATAAGTTTGCCGCCGTGCCTCGAATCCGCCCTGAATCTGTTTCTTGAAAAAAAGAACTCGCCGTAGTCGTTTTTTACCACTTCACCTGAAAGGGCAGTCTCAATCGGAATTGAAGCTTTCAAGGGGCGGGTCTGCGGCCTTGGTTGAATCCTGGTGCCCCTTGCCATAATGGCGTCGATCTTTCGCCTTAACTCTTCAATGCCGGGTTTACTCGCATCAGTTCCGGGCCTTGATTTCGGACCTTCGCCTGTAAGCCTTTTAAGTCTGTCTATCGTGCTCATTCCTAAAATAGCGTAGGTCGAACGCTGAGTTATGTCAACAGCCGGGAAAATTATCCTGGAGTGTGAACAGGAATATTATCAGATAAACAGGATTGTTGTGAGTGCTATGCCAGTCATTGTTATTGCGGCGGGCAGGATATAGCGTCTAAGCCCTGCGCTGCCCATGAATATAACCATCAGCCCCTTGACCGCGGTGTTTGTGGCTGCAGCCAGGATAATTCCGGTTGCAGCATTTGTTGTATCCAGTGCACCCTGGCCTGAATTCATCTTTGCAAGTGTGATCGATATGGCGTCAACATCGGCAATGCCTGCCAACACGCTGGATACGAGCACACCGCTGCTGCCCCAGTTCATCTGTGCGAATTTCGATATGACCAGAATAATGGAAACCAGTATTGCAAAGCTTATTGCTGGCCACAGCTCGAACGGGTTGGCAAAAGAGACTTCGGCCGCATTGTCCGTATGTCCGGCCTTTTTATAAAGCCAGAGGCAATAGATCAGTCCCACTGCGACCGGTATGAGCATCGGCAGGATGATCCTCCGGGCCAGGGGCATATTCAATACTCCCACTATTACGATGATCCTGCCGAACATGACGGTCCATGCAATTGTTATTGCAAGGGCAAAGTTCTTTGCCAGGGTTTGAGCCTGCCGGCTCTGCTGGGTGCATGAAAGAGTAAGCGCCGTAGATGACGCCAGTCCGCCCAGGAGACCGGTAAGGCCCATGCCCTTTGACGGGCCTATGACCTTTATGAGTATGTATCCAACGAAGCTTATGCCTGAAATCAGAATGACCAGAAGCCATATATTGAAAGGATTTATCTGGCTGAAAGGCTCCGGGCCGAAGCTCCTGTTAGGAAGTATCGGCAGGATGATTGCGGTTATGACCGCGAACTTGAGCGTTGCAAAAAGGTCTTCCCTGGACATTTGTTTTACAATGCCGTGCAGCTCGGGTTTCATGGATAAGAGGAGCGTAGTCATTACCCCCAATGCACCCGCTATGGCAATCTGGCCGTAATTGCACATGATGCCGCAGATAAGTGCGATAAGCGCTGATACTTCACCAGTAATACCGGATCTTTCATTAACGGTGTCAGCATATTGCGTTACTGCGAAGATGATCCCGAATATGCCTATCATGGTGACAAGCGGCAGGATGGAACGGGTAATGTCCGATATGAACGCCGAGGCGCAGCCGCAAAGAGAAATCAGAGCAAAAGTCCTGATCCCGGCTGTGTGTTCCCTTTCGTCTCCCCTGCTGAAAGAGAATTCACGCTGCATGCCTATGAGGATGCCTATGAGAAGCGCAACGCCGAACCTTAAAAAAAGATACGGGTCCTGCTGTATGAGCATAGGATACTTATCGGTTCTGAGAATGAATTATTAAACAGTTAATATTGAAATTGTGGGTACGGGAGGTAATATCTCATAAATTCTTTACAGTTTTATTTGAGGGCTGTAAGCTTGGCTGAGTGGATTAATTCAGCTTTGGTCAGACCGGACGGCGGGGAAGATATGGCGCAGCTAACTTTGAAGGAATGGATAATAAGGGCTGAAAACGACAGGCGGTTCATGGAAAACGTCACCGCCTTAAAGAGGCTTGATGCTTCATCGGGCAGCTTCTCCACTTTTCCTGAGTGGGTGGATAAAAGAATAAAAAATGTTCTCGAGGCCCGGGGGATAAAAAAACTCTACAGCCATCAAGCGGATGCAGTCGATCTGGTAAGAAAGGGCAGAGATGTCGTCCTTGTCACTCCCACGGCAAGCGGAAAGACCCTGTGCTACAACATCCCGGTACTCCAGAGCATTATTGAAATGCCCGAAACCAGGGCCCTTTATATGTTCCCGACAAAGGCCCTTGCACAGGACCAGATGCAGGAAGTTCACAGTCTGATTACAGAGCTCGATATGAACATCAAGACGTTCACCTATGACGGTGACACGCCCGATGACGCCCGGCAGGCTATACGCAGACAGGGCCACATAGTGATTACAAACCCTGATATGATGCATACAGGCATTCTGCCGCACCATACAAAATGGCAGAAACTTTTCGCCAACCTTAAGTACATAGTGGTCGATGAACTCCATATCTACCGCGGGATATTCGGCAGCCACCTTGCAAACGTCTTCAGAAGACTAAAGCGGATATGCAATTTTTACGGGAGCAATCCTGTTTTTATCTGCTGTTCGGCAACCGTGGCCAACCCCAGGGAGCATTCCGAGGCCATACTCGGCCGGGAGACCGAACTTATCGACAAAAGCGGAGCGCCGCGGGGGGAAAGGACTGTTATCCTTTATAATCCACCGGTAGTGAACCGGGAACTCGGCATCAGGCAAAGCGCCATGGTGCCTGCGCGTGAAATCGCAAAAAGCCTTGTCGATAACGGCATACAGACGATTATTTTTGCTACATCAAGACTCAATGTCGAGGTCCTGACGAAATATCTGAAGGATGCATTTGCACCCGGCAGGCTTCCGGATGACAGCCGGTTCATTTCAGGATATCGGGGCGGCTATCTGCCCGAGACAAGGCGCGAGATCGAAAGAGGCCTCAGGGATAAAGAGGTAATGGGTGTTGTCAGTACGAATGCACTTGAGCTTGGTATTGACATCGGAAATCTGGAGGCATGCATAATGACAGGGTACCCCGGCTCGATTGCAAGTCTCTGGCAGCAGGCTGGCCGGGCTGGCCGCAAGAAGGATTCATGTCTAGCCGTACTTGTGGGGAAAAGCATGCCTGTCGATCAGTTCATAATGGAAAATCCTGATTTCCTTTTCGGCAGCCCGCCCGAGCACTGCCGGATAAATCCCGACAACCTCCTGATATTGCTCCATCATATAAAATGTGCGGCGTTCGAGTTGCCGTTTATGGAAGGTGAAAGCTTCGGGGGCGAAAATATAAAGGAGATTCTCGACTATCTTGCCGAAAAGGGTGTTCTCCACAAGGCGGGCGAACAATGGCATTTTTCAGCAGACAGTTATCCCGCGGATGATGTCAGCCTGCGTACCGTCAATCCGGACAATGTCGTTATCGTCGATGAAACAGTTACCGGCTCAAGCAGGATCATTGCCGAGGTGGATTTCGACAGCGCATTTACTTCGGTTCATGAGGGCGCGATCTATATGCTGGAATCGAGGCAGTATCATGTGGATAAATTTGATGTCGAGAGGCGCAAAGCCTATGTCCATCAGGTGGATTCCGACTATTATACGGATGCCATGACCTGGACGAATGTCAGCGTGCTGGATGAATTTTCAAACAAAAAAAGCGGAGTAATAACAGTGGGGCACGGCGAGGTCGAGGTTGTGAGGAAGGTCGCCGGCTTCAAAAAAATAAAATTCTATACCGGTGAAAACGTCGGCTTTGGTGACGTGAACCTGCCGCAGAACGATATGCATACGACCAGCTACTGGTTCACCATTCCCTGGAAGGGGCTCGACACCCTGGAGATTACGCGCGGGCAGATCCTTGACGGCCTGATGGGGCTTAGCTACTGTCTGCATCAAATTGCGGCCATCTGGATCATGTCCGATGTACGTGACATAGACAGGGCCATAGGTGACAAGACCGGCCAGTGGTACATCAAAGGCGGCAGGGACAGGCTCGCTGCAACTCAGGGTGCGGAAACGCCGTTAGGTCTTTTCGACCCCACGATATTCATTTTTGACGCATACCCCGGGGGCATAGGCTTTTCAGAGCTCTTATTCGAGATGCACGAGGACATACTTGCGCATGCCCGCACTCTCATTAACGTATGCCCATGTGAAAACGGCTGCCCCTCATGCGTGGGCCCTCGTCTCGAAGTCGGGCCGGATGCAAAGTATGCAGCACTTGAGATACTGCAATTGATGCTGGGAAAATAAATTTAGTTAATTGTCGATAAGCAGAATTCTTACATCCATTACGTTTGTTCGGGTCGGTCCGGTTACAAGCAGGTCGCCTGTTTCTTTGAGAAAATTGTAAGAATCATTGGAGGCAAGGTAATTATCGATATTGAGCCCCTTTGCCTTTCCGCGTGAAGCCGTTCCTGTATCGACAATACCTCCGGCCGCATCGGTAGGTCCGTCCGAGCCGTCTGTTCCGCCGCTTAGCACAACGATTTTCTTATCCATACCCGCAATTTCCTTTGCGGATACGAGGGCGAATTCCTGGTTTCGGCCTCCCTTGCCGCTTCCCTTTATTTTTACCGTAGTTTCTCCGCCGCTGATTATGCATGCGGGAAGACTTGCCGGATTGCCTGAAAAGAGTATCTGGCGCGCTATGGTGATATGTGCCTGCGCAATTTCTGTCGTATCGCCGTCAATGGCTGAAGAAAGGAGCATTGTATGGTAGCCCATCGATGAAGCCTCTTCCTTTGCTGCCGTGCAGGCCATAAGATTGCTGCCGACAATTATATTCGTTATTTTATCAAAGATGGGATCACATTCTTTGGGCGTTTCCGGGATACTGCCTTCAGAACCGGCCTTGAGCATATCAATTACACTTACGGGGAGTCTGTCCCGGAGCCCATATTTATTGATAATCCCCATTGCATCATTGAATGAAGACCTGTCAGGTACAAAAGGGCCTGATGCGATTACATCCATGTCGTCACCTATGACATCGGAGAGCATGAGATTTATTACGGTTGCAGGATATGCGATTCTGGCAAGCCCACCCCCTTTCGAGGAGGAAAGGTGCTTTCTTACAGTATTTATCTCATGGATATCCGCGCCGCATTTGAGCAGTTCATCGGTTACTTTTTTTTTCTCCGCGAGCGATATTCCCTGGACGGGCATTGGCAGAAGGGCTGATCCTCCGCCTGATATAAGCGAGATGACGAGGTCATTTTCATTGCAGTCTTGAAGAAGACCCGCAATCTTCTGAGCCCCGGCTATTCCGTTCTCATCAGGCACAGGATGACCGGCTTCTATAAGTTCGATTTTATCAAGCTGCATTCCGTGGCCGTATTTAATTACGACTGTTCCTTTGCTTATCCGTTCTCCCAGAATGGCTTCAACCGCCTTCGCCATTGGGGCAGATGCCTTCCCTGCACCGACAACGACAATTCTGACATAATCATTCAGGTCGTACTTTTTATCACCTGCGCTCAGCATGTTATTGTTTAAGGTCAGAAAAGATTTTACTGCATTTTCGGGATCAACCGCAGCAACAGCAGTCTTGAATATTTTCAGAGCATCATCTCTCATACTGGATGTTTTATCCTGCATTAAACCACCTCCGTGGATCTGACTGATAATAAGTTTTAGCATGAGAAAAAAGTTCATACCATAAATATATGTCAGGCTCGTTGACATGGGATTGTTATTTCCTTAAGGTACCAGACATGCGGATAATCCTTGCATCAGCTTCACCCAGGAGGAAGGAGTTGCTCAAATATCTGGGGATTGAATTCGATATCGTTATCCCGGATATACATGAGCACGTACGTGATGAAGAACCGCCTGAAGCCTTCTGTTCCCGCATCAGCAGGGAAAAGGCCCTGGCGGTAAGAAAGGAGTTCAAGGATTCTCTTATAATTGCAGCCGATACCATAGTTGTTATAGATGGTGAAATTCTAGGCAAGCCGAAAAACAGCGATGATGCATGCTCGTACCTCAGGCGTTTGAGCGGCAGGCGGCACACCGTGTTTACAGCCTACACGATACTATTTCCCAGTGGAGATGATGAGGTGACCAGGGTTGTAAGTTCAACAGTTCACTTTGCCGATATGAGGGAAGATGATATTATATGGTATGTTTCTACGGGTGAACCCATGGATAAGGCGGGAGCATACGGTCTTCAGGGAATAGGGGCGGCCTTTGTGGACAGAATTGACGGATCTTTCACGAATGTCATCGGCCTTCCCCTTGCTGAAGTGTTTAAGGATATCAAACCTTTTATAATGCTTAAGAAAAACAGCTCAGGAGGTATCAATGCGTAAGTTCATCATGGCTATTGACCAGGGGACAACAGGTACAAGGGTGATGATAGTTGACAAAAAAGGCACGATAGTTTCAAGCGCCTATACCGAATTTCCCCAGATCTACCCGAAGCCCGGATGGGTAGAGCACAATGCAGAGATAATATGGGATTCGACGGTTCAGGTCATGAACCAGGCATTTAAGGATGCAGACATAACGGCAGCGAATATTTTAGGGATTGGGATTACGAATCAGAGAGAAACCTCGGTTATCTGGGATAGAAAAACTCTGAAACCCGTACATAACGCCATCGTCTGGCAGTGCCGCAGAAGCGCGGGCATTTGCGATGAAATGAAGGGAAAAGGGCTTGAGCCGGTTTTTCAGAAGAAGACAGGTCTTGTACTTGATGCATATTTTTCCGGGACAAAGGTGAAATGGCTTCTGGATGAACATCCCGAAATAAGGAGCAGGGCTGAGGCAGGAGAACTTGCATTCGGAACCATAGATACTTGGATTATTGCCAAACTTACCGGGGGAAGAGTTCATGTGACGGATTATACAAATGCTTCACGAACCCTAATGTATAATATCCATGAAAAAAAGTGGGATGATGAATTGCTTGAGCATCTGGATATTCCCTCATCGCTTCTTCCCAAGGTTGTTTCGTCATCCGAGATTGTCGGTGAAAGCGATCCGAATGTGACAGGCGCCGCGATACCGGTTGCAGGAATAGCCGGCGACCAGCAGGCGGCACTTTTCGGTCAGGGATGTTTTTCTGAAGGCCAGGCTAAGAATACTTACGGCACCGGCTGCTTCATGCTTTTGAATATCGGCAGTAAAAAGGTGGAACCTGAAAGCGGGCTGATACTGACACTTGCCTGTGACGGTGAAGGAAAGCCCTGCTATGCAATGGAAGGGTCCATCTTTATCGGAGGCGCGGTAATGCAGTGGCTGAGGGACGGGCTGGGACTTGTGTCATCTGCGGCGGAATCGCAGGCTATTGCCGAGAGCGTGAAAGACACGGACGGTGTATACTTTGTTCCCGCCTTTGCAGGCCTTGGAGCGCCATACTGGGACATGTATGCGAGAGGTGGTATTCTGGGTATAACAAGGGGAACTACGCGGGCGCATATCATCAGGGCTGCGCTTGAAGGCATCGCCTTCCAGGTCAAGGATCTTATAGGTGCATTCGAGTGCGTGACAGGTGAGAAATTCACTGAGCTCAGGGTTGATGGAGGTGCGTGCAAAAATAATTTCCTCATGCAGTTCCAGGCTGATACGCTGGGCTGTCCGATAGACCGTTCATCATATATCGAGTCGACCGGAATGGGTGCAGCATTTCTTGCCGGGATGGCAACAGGCTTCTGGCCTTCGAGTGAAGAGATAAAAAATCTCAGAAAATCGGATAAGGTTTTTTATCCGAGAATAAATGAAGAGTCGCGGACAAAGATGTATGACGGCTGGATTGATGCAATCAGCAGGGTAAAGAGCAGGGTTTGATGAAGTTTCTTGAATATCTGGGCCGCATTGCAATATCTTTTGTCGAACAGGTAGGCGAGATTGGTATCTTCCTGTCCAGTATTATCAAATGGCTTTTCAGGAGGCCCTTTTTCTTTCAGCAGCTTTTCAAACAGATGGAATTTATTGGAGTGAAGTCGACTACCGTTATCCTGCTTACGGGCATTTTTACAGGTATGGTAACAGCGCTTCAGATGCATTACGGATTCAGGCAATTCGGTGCCGAGGCGCTTGTCGGGTCTACAGCTACGCTCAGTGTCACTAGAGAACTTGGTCCTGTCCTTGCTGCGCTTATGGTTACGGCCAGGGCAGGCTCGGCAATGACGGCCGAGATCGGCACCATGAGAGTCACTGAGCAAATCGATGCCCTTACCGTAATGGGAGTCAATCCTTTTCAGTATATTGTTATTCCGCGGATAATTGCAGCGCTCCTCGTCATGCCCATGCTGACACTTGTTTATGATGCTGTGGGCATGGTCGGGTCATGGATTGTCGGGGTGAAAATTCTGGGTATAAATGAGAGCATGTTCTGGTACCGTATAACGGAATATGTTCATTACAAAGACATATTTACAGGAATGTTCAAGGCGACATTCTTCGGCCTGATCATTGCAACTGTCGGGAGCTACAAGGGTTATTCGACAACAGGTGGTGCCGAGGGAGTAGGCCGGGCGACAACTTATTCCGTGGTTATCTCTTCTGTGAGCATACTGATTGCGGACTACATCCTGACTGCTCTGATGTATTGATTCAAGGATTACCGAAACTTCCTGTTAAAAAAAGTTCCTGACCAGATCGTCATTATCACCTGATATGAAGGGCAATTCATACCCCGGGCTGTTCTCAGGAAACCATGTAATGATAGAACAGTTGGATTTTCTGATATATGCAGTTGAGAAGACTTACGATAATTGAAAGTAAAAAGGGAACGGTTTTCATTTGAGAAAACCATTCCCTTTATTTATTCTTAAGTATGTTTCTAATTATGTGATCTGTTTCTTTTCCTGGCAAAGAAACCTACCGAAAGCATACCCAGACCTATCAGCACCAATGATGCGGGTTCAGGTACAGGTGATGCAGAACTGTAATTGATTGTAAGTGTTGAGGAGTCTATGTAAAAATCCCCGCCAAGAGAGGCAAGTGTAACTGTCAGAGCACCGTTCTGAAGACTGACATTGTAATTATATGTGCCGGTATCAACTTCCCCGATTGCCCATGTGCCGTTATTTGTCCAGCCCAGGGCAAATTCCGGTCCGTCCAGCCAGCTGTTGCTGTCATCACGCAGTCTTATTGAGAGTTTGCCATTAATAGTGCTGTTATCCGGTGATGGATTAAATGTGAAAGCCTGTGTCCATTTAACATAGTCACCGGATCCGTCCAGAAGGTTTACCGAACCTCTGCCATAACCGGTAAGAGATGCCGTTCCATCACCAGAGCTTACAATCCCTGTTGAATTGAATGTGGCTACGTTTGTCAAGGTTATAGGTGCTCCGAAAGAACTGCCTGTAAAGACAAAGAAAAAGACCGCCATGACGATTAAGATTTTCCTCATAGTTAGAACCCTCCATTAAATAAAATTATTATTTGCCCCTGTAATAGTAATAATTCACATTATTAATTTGTTCCTTATAATTTATGGAAAGGTATTGTCAATAAAATAATTATTGATTTCAAAGCGTTCAACATATTCTTGGTACAAGCTCTCCAGTCGGGAGGTCTATTTCACGAGATCCTCCGATTGCTGTTTTGAGGATGAGTCTTCCCCTCCCTGATGATTCGTTAACAGTTCCTATCAGTGCGGCATGCGTGCCGAGAGGATTTGCTCTCATAATATCAAGCACAACTCCTGCTGATGTTTGAGGGCAAAATATGACAAATTTGCCTTCATTGGCCAGGTAGAGAGCATCCAGCCCGAGAATTTCACAGGCGCCTCTCACCTGTTCCCTGACAGGTATCAATGATTCATCAATTGTTACGGTAAATCCTGATTGCTGGGCAATCTCCGCAAGGATGGCTCCAAGCCCGCCCCGCGTTGCATCACGCATGCAATGTACATCAGGACAGGCCTCAAGTATCTCTTCGACAATGCTGTTAAGGGGTGATGAATCCGAGAGTACTCCTTCTCCAATATCTATCCCTTCACGTACACTCAGGATTGCAGTTCCATGATCGCCGATGGTGCCGTTTATGATTACGCAGTCGCCCGGTCTTATGCTTTTTATCCCTATCGGGCTTTTATATGTAACCATTCCGATCCCGGATGTGTTTATGAATATTCCGTCAGCAGTTCCTTTGGGGACAACCTTTGTATCCCCGGTGACGATAATAACTCCGGACTTTTCCGCTGCTCCCGCCATCGAGGCGATGATTGTTTCGAGGTCTTTCATCAAAAACCCTTCTTCAATGATAAACCCAGTACTCAGATACAGCGGCTTCCCGCCGCACATCGAGATGTCGTTCACTGTCCCGTGGACAGCCAGAGAACCAATATTGCCGCCAGGAAAGAATACGGGCTGGACAACATATGAATCGGTGGAAAAGCAGAGTTTGGTTTCCCTGACATCGAAAATTGCACCATCCTCCAATCTTTCCAGAAATGTATTTTTGAACAAAGGGAGAAATTTATCGTTGATTAGTCCATTGCTGAGAAGTCCTCCGCTTCCATGTTCCAGGAGAATCTTTTCATGTCTCATTCTTTTTTCCTTTCCCGAAAGATTTTTTCTTGTGGTAAGTCCCGGTGGCGGACGGCGGCGGATACTGCCTGACCAAGCGATATTCCACCATCGTTTGTCGGAACAAGCCTGTGATGATATACATCGAAGCCGCTTTTCTCAAGGAATTTTATGGCGCCTTCAAGGAGAAGTCTGTTCTGGAAACATCCGCCGCTCAATGCGACCCTGTTTAAATTGTATTTTTCCCTCAGTCTGCATGCAACATCGGCAGTTCCCATGATAATTGACGAATGGAATCGACCTCCGATATCTGCAGGAACTGCACCATGTATTATATCTGAAACGATCTGCCTGATCATCGGATTTGTCTGAAGAATTATCATGTCATCTTTAATATCAAGTTCATATTCATATGGATAGGTTGAACCATTATATGAGACCGACTCCAGTTCCATTGCAGCCTGACCTTCGAAACTTACAAAGCGCTTTAAACCTGTAAGTGCCGAAATGCCGTCGAAAAGCCTTCCCATGCTTGATGTGGCCGGATTGTTGAGCCCTATGTTCATGGCTTTCTCAATCTGTATTGTGGAGGTCTCATCCTGGATCAGCCCCAGCTTATCCGCATATGACCGCCATTTCTTTCCGAATGCGTTTCTTAAAAGGCTGACCGCAATGCGCCAAGGCTCACGGATTGCCTTTTCCCCGCCAGGAAGTGTGAACAGGTTCAGATGGCCGGCGCGGATGAAATCTTTTTCGTCCGCAATCAGGAATTCGCCACCCCAAACTGTTTTATCTGTCCCGTATCCGGTCCCGTCAAATGCAATGCCTATTACCTTACCGGAAAGACCGTTTTCAGCCATTGAGCTTACAATATGCGCATGATGATGCTGAACTTTGTAAGCAGGCTTGCCCATTGATTCGGCAATTCTGGTGGAATAGTAGCCGGGATGCAGATCGCAGGCGATTATGTCAGGCCTGCATTCGGTCATCTCCTGCATGAATTCAAGGTTTTCATGATAAAAATCCCTTGCCACAGGTGTTTCCATATCACCGATATGAGGGCTCAGATAAGCGGCATTCCCTTTCAGAATGCATACCGTTGCCTTCAGATGAGGTCCCATCGCCAGAACGCCCGGATAGTCACTGTTCAGCATGACTGGTGTTGGTGCATAACCACGTGAACGCCTCATAATGCGTGGAGTTCCTGCAGCTATGAAAGAGATCGAGTCATCACAGCGCACGAGGATATCGCGGTTGTGGATCAGGAAGTAATCGGCGATCCCTTTCAGACGCTCAATGGCCTCCCTGTTTCCCGTACAGATCGGTTCATCTGTCTGGTTAGCACTGGTCATGACAAGCGCATTGAAGCCTTCAGCAAAAAGAAGATGATGAAGCGGAGAATAGGGAAGCATGATGCCGAGGTTTGAGAGGCCGGGCGCAACCATTGAAGAGAGCAGGGATGGTTTCTTTTCAAGCAGCACTATCGGTCTCTGATGAGAAACAAGCAGGTTTTCTTCCTCACTGCTTATTTTGGCATACAGTTTAGCGGCAACAATATCCTTCACCATTATTGCAAGCGGCTTTTCCTCACGGTATTTGCGGCTCCTGAGCCTTTCTACAGCCTTATCATTTTCCGCATCGACACACAGATGAAATCCTCCGATACCTTTTATGGCTGCAATCCAGCCTTCCTTCAAAAGTTCAGCTGTCCTGCTGAGAGGGTCAGCCATTATTTCAATACCGTTAGAATCAAACAGTTTAAGCCGGGGTCCGCAGACAGGGCATGCATTAGGTTCCGCATGGAATCTCCGGTTGGCCGGATTCTCATATTCTTTCCGGCATTCGGGACAGAGTTCGAAACATGCCATTGAAGTGTTTTCCCTGTCATACGGGATGTCCTTTATGATTGTCAGTCTAGGCCCGCAATCGGTGCAGTTGATAAAAGGATAATTAAACCGTCTGTCAACAGGATCAAAGAGCTCGTTCAGACATGCCCCGCATGTGGCTATATCAGGGGTTATGTGGACATTTGTTTCGCCTGAATGATCGCTTGCTATAATCCTGAAATCATTTTCGCCGACAGGAGCTACTTCCCTTTCTTCAAGTAAGGTGATATGCGCCAGGGGCGGCAGCTCATGCCGAACCGCTTCCTTGAAAGATACAATGGAAGTCTGAACACCCTCAACCTCGGCAATTACACCATCTGTCCGGTTCTGGACAAAGCCGGCAAGACCGCTGCGAACGGCAATCCTGTAAATAAACGGCCTGAATCCGACCCCCTGGACAATGCCGGAAAAGTTGAATCTCACCCTTTTGATTTCATGCATTTTTCCTGAATGTTTCAATCTGTTCGTTCAACCACTCAAACCATGTATGAAGTCCATCGCCTGTTTTGCAGGATACTTCGAAGATTTTAAGTCCATTGTTCAGGCCGAGGGCATCCCTCCTGGCCCTTTCGAGGTCGAAACTGACATACGGCATCAGATCCATTTTATTGATTATAAGTGCCTTTGATTCCTGAAACATCAATGGATACTTTGAAGGCTTGTCCGCACCTTCCGGCGTGCTTAAAAGCATTGCCTTGAAATTCTCGCCCATCTTGAACTCTGCCGGACAAACCAGATTGCCCACATTCTCCACGATGAGGAGGTCTATTTTGTCCATGTCGAGACCCGGAAACGCATCCCTTATCATGTTGCCGTCGAGATGGCATGCCGTTCCCGTATTGATCTGGACAGCGGGAACGCCAAGCGCCGCCACCCTGTCGGCGTCATGCGTGTCCTGGATGTCTCCTTCTATTACCGCTATACGGTACCTGTCTTTCAGGGCGAGGATGGTTTTTTCTACAAGGCTTGTCTTGCCGGCTCCCGGTCCGCTCATGAGGTTTATAACGAATATCCTTTTTTCGTCGAACAGTTTCCTGTTTTCCTGTGCAATGCGTTCGTTTGCATCAAGGACATTTCTGACTACGGATATTTTCATAGGACGACCTCCATTAATGATATTTGTAGTATGACGAACATGTTCCCTCGGCTGAAACCATGCAGGGCCCAAGTGGATTGACCGGTGTGCATGTCTTTGCGAAAAGCGGGCATTCATCGGGTGTTTTTATGCCTTTGAGTATGTCACCGCATGAGCAGCCTTTGATTTCCTGCGACCTGATAGCGGGAATATCGAAGCGGCTTAATGTATCAAATGAGCGCAGAGAATTCTTTATGAAAAGACCGCTCGCACTGATAATTCCAAGTCCGCGCCATTCCGAATCACCTGTTTCAAAGACGGCATCAATAAATTCCCTTGCTTTATGATTACCTTCCGGGTTTATGCCCCTCTTGTACTGAATGGTCACATCGGGCCTGTTTTCAGTGATCTGCTCAAGGATCAATAACACGCCTTCGAGTATGTCAACGGGCTCAAACCCTGTTATTACGGCGGGCCTACCTGATTCTGCTATGAATCTGTATGCCTCGGCGCCCAGTACCATGCTTACATGTCCCGGGCACATGAAACCGTCTATATTAAGTGCAGGATCTTTTGCCAGGGCCATCATGGCAGGCGGTATTATCTTGTGGACAGACATCACGCTTAAATTTCTGATGCCTTTATCTTTTGCGCGGATAATCATTGATGCAACGGTAGGGGAAGTCGTCTCGAATCCTATTCCCATGAAAATGACTTCTTTCCCGGAATTATCATTGGCAATGTTCAGGCAATCAAGGGTGGATGAGACGACTCTTATATCCGAACCCTCGGCACGGAGTTTCTGCAGGCTTGCACCTTCCGTACCGGGCACTCTCATCATATCTCCGAATGTCGTGAATATGACATTCTTCTGTGAAGCAAACCAGATCGCCCTGTCTACGTCCGAAATAGCCGTTACGCATACCGGACATCCGGGACCGGAAATCAGCCTGACGTTTTCCGGCAGGAGCTTTCTTATTCCATACCTGCCGATAGCCTGGGTATGGCTGCCGCAGACTTCCATGATCGTTATTGTCCTGCTTGTACGAAAGGCCAGCTTTTTGATCTTTTCGATAAGCGCTCTCGCGAGTGCCGGGTCCCGGTATTCGTCAATATGTTTCATTTTCCATTATCTCTTTAAGGACTTCCAGACTTTCCCTGGCCGAGGCCTCATCAACCTTGTGCATTGCGTAACCCGCGTGCGAGATGAGGTAGTCGCCAAGGTTTACAGGTTCGTCCATAAGGTCCAGGCTTACCTCGCGCCTTGTCCCTCCTATATCTATCGTCGCGAAGTTGTCTTCATTAATTGAGATGACCTTGCCGGGAAATGCGATACACATAATTGCTTCTCCTACACTACTTCCATTTCTATAAGTTTTAATTCTTCGGTTCCGCCGGTCAGCATGATTTCACCGCCTTTGCATTGAGGACAAGCCGCTTCATAGGAATCCATCTTGAAATCCTTTTCACAGCTCAGGCAATATATGACCACGGGTTTTATGTCAAACTCGAGTCTGGCCCCCTGAGCGACTGTGCCTTCGGAGAGGACCTCGAAGGCGAATTCAAGCGCTGCGGGCACCACGGTCGATGCCTTGCCGAACGACAGACTTATGCTCTCGACCTTCTTGAAATTCTCCTTTTTCGCATATTCGTTTATAATTTCTATTATCGACTGAACAAGAGACATCTCATGCATGTCTCGTCTCCGGTTTTACGCCGAACCTTTCAAGCTCCTTCAAAAGAAGACCTTCCATCACTGGCAGGCGGTTCTTCAATTCATCTGTCATCTCAAGTTCCATGTCCTTGAACTCCTTAGGGATTATGCAGAGAAAGACGATTTCGGGCAGATCGCCCATCATCTCAGCCTTTATGAGCACATCTGAGAATTTAACTTCATGAGCTGATGTGGGGGGTGGTATCTTTGTGAGAAATTCCTCATGCGTGAATCTGAATATGGAACCGGGTTTATCGCCGAGTTTAATGCAGTCGATCACTATCATTATGTCGCTCCGGTCGAATATGTCGAGCAGGACATATCCCATAACACCACCGTCTATCAGTTCGACATTTTCAGGAAAAATATATTTTTGCTCAATGTATCTGACGAAATGAACCCCGAATCCCTCATCAGACAGAAGGATGTTTCCCAGTCCCAGAATTGTGATGCGTCTGTTTTCCATATTATCCTGATAACAAATAAAGGAGGGATTCAATCCCTCCTTTATCTTCAGTCTATAGAAGCTCTATTCAGAATCAATGCTCATCTTTCTTGTAAAGTCTTCCGCCTACCATCGATGATAGTGTGCCTTCCTTGATGACTGCATCATACCAGAACGCCATATAGATATGTACAGGTATGAAAAGAAGAAAGAGCCATGTGAATATGTGATGTACATATCTCACGGTCGCCAGGCCTCCCATCCATCCCGCAAGCGGCTTGAATATTGAAGTGAAGCTTACAGAATAGTTGTTGCCCATAAGGGCGAGTCCCGTGATGACTATTATCAGCCACATGACGATGAGCCCGCCGTACGCAAGAGACTGAAGCGGCCCGTAAAGGTATTTGTGTCCGGGCTTTTCCTCGGAGATAAAGGCGTAGAACTTTATCTGCTTCCAGAAGTTGGGCCAGTCGGTCCAGGCCAGAAAATCCTTCCAGTCCGCATGAAAGCGCGAAAAGAACATCATGTAAAGGCGCCATATAAGCGTAAAGCTCAGGATTATGCCGAAAAGGATATGCACATAGCGCACATGGCCCATGAGGAACTTGTCTATCGTTTCGCCGGCGCCCACCGAGAACGGATCTGCAATATAGAACCCTGTCGGGATCAGTATGAAGATGGACAATGCCATCAGCCAGTGGTTGGCCCTCATAGACAGCGACCATTCTTTAACCGCTACTCTCGTATCCATGGTCTTCTCCCTTATGCTACCTTGATTACCCTAACTTCGTTCGTATCGGTGTCGATCAGGTGGACGGCGCATGCCATGCATGGATCGAATGAATGTATCGTGCGCAGTATTTCCAGCGGCTGCTCGATATTGGACAGTTTGGTTCCGATGAGTGATTCCTCGTACGGTCCGCGTTTGCTGTCTTTCGCCCTGGGAGAACAGTTCCATGTGGAAGGAACGATAGCCTGGTAGTTTGCTATCTTGTGGCCTTCGATCTTGATCCAGTGGCCGAGAGCCCCTCGAGGAGGTTCTGTAAGTCCGCGACCTTCGCCTTCCTTCGGGACATCGCAGCGTGTCCAGGTCGTTGTATCGCCTGATGCAAGATTTGCAATAAGTTCATTGACCCAGCCGTCGATCTTGTCTCCGATATATACGGTCTCGATTCCCCTTGCAGCTGTCCTGCCCAGGGTCGAGAAGAGGGCGGCCACAGGAATACCTGCGGTATTCAATGTGTTGTCGATAAGCGGTTTGATTTCCTTATGCCCCTGGGCGTATGCGACGACCATTCTCGCAAGCGGACCGACTTCGTATGGATCGTTGTCGAAACGCGGCGCTTTGCACCATGAGTATTTGCCTTCATTGTCAAGATTTCCGTTCTTATAGCCGGTATAATCGGGCTCGGTTGTTTCAACATAGGGGTGTCCTCCTTCACCCTTATACCAGGAATGGGTGACTTCTTCTGTAATCTTGCTCTCGTCCAGCTCCATCGGATGGGATATGTCGGCAGCCTTTACCAGACCCCTCGGGAAGAGAAGTTCATTCTCGCCGTCGTCAAGCGGGAACCCGCCGTAAGCAAGATAATTCTTTACGCCTGCGCCGATTCCGGCTGCGCCTTCGTCCTTGTAGTATGTTGCAGCAAGAAGCAGGTCGGGGATGTATGCGGTCTTGACAAAATTATTAAGTTCATAAAGCCTGTATCTGTATGCAGCGATGCGGTTTGCATCAAGGTCTGCTCCGCATGTTACGCCGCCAACCACGAGTGTCTGCGGGTGCGGGTTTTTGCCGCCGAATATCGCCATCATCTGAGCTCCCAGCTTTGAAACCTGAAGGGCGTCAAGGTAGTGTGATGTGATAATGAGGTTTGCCTCAGGCGGCAGTTTATAGGATGCGTTGCCCCAGTATGCATTTGCAAAAGGCCCGAGCCTGCCGGATTCTACAAATTTCTTGAGTCTCTTCTGCACCGCTTCATAGTGCGTTACGGAACAGTTGTATGGATCATCGCTGTAGGCGCGAGCCATTTCGACCGCTTTCTTGGGGTCCGCAGACAGGCATTTTGTTATATCGACCCAGTCGAGCCCGTGAAGGTGATAGAAATGCATGATGTGGTCTGTCAGATACTGGGCACCGTGAATAAGGTTCCTTATGATGCGTGCGTTTTTAGGCGGTTTTATCTTGAATGCGTCTTCGCAGGCCTTGATGCTTGCCTCGTAATGGACATATGTACAGACTCCGCAGAATCTCTGTACAATGAGTCCGGCATCTCTCGGGTCACGACCTTTGAGTATCTGTTCGATGCCTCGCCACAGCGTGATGCTGCTCCATGCGTCTTTGATAACATTATTTTCAACCTCGCATTCGATGCGAAGGTGGCCTTCAATCCTGGTAATCGGATCAACAATTATTCTTGCCATGATTTATCCTCCGGTTTCCGCTATCCGTCAGTGAGCAGAATGCTCTTCTTTTTTGTCTTCAGCCGCATTTTTCGGCTGCCCGTGATTCTTTGCCAGCGTTATGCCTGCATGTGCCGCAACACCGACAACCGTTGCACCAAGAAGACCGGCACCGATCAGGTCAACCGGTGCCTCAACACCGCCCAGGCCGATTGGCTTTTCCGCCAGAGGCTTCTCAAATGGCGCCATTCTGTCCCAGAAAGCGGGTTCGGTGCAGCCTATGCAGCCGTGGCCTGCCATTACCGGCCAGCTCATACCGTCATTGAATCTTGCCTTTGCGCAATTTGCATATGTGTAAGGGCCTTTGCATCCGACTTTGTACAGGCACCATCCATTTAACTGACCCTGGTCACCCCATTCCTGTACGTACTCGCCGGCATCATAGTGAGGCCTTCTCTCACAGAAGTCATGTATCCGCTTGCCGTATCCGAACAAAGGTCTGCCCAGGGAGTCGCAAGGAGGCAGTCCCTTGAACAGCAGAAGATGAAGCAGTGTCCCTACAAAATTTACCGGATTGGGCGGACAGCCTGCAATATTGACCGTTGTCTTGCTTATCACCGAGCTTATGCCCTTTGCATCGGTGGGGTTCGGGTCTGCAGCCGGAATTCCGCCGAATGAAGAACAGCTTCCTATGCATATTGTTGCAAGCGCATTTCCGCATACTTCCTTTGCTATTTCTTTGCCAGTTCTTCCCTTGGGCCCCAGTCTCATGAAATCGCCGTTGTGGCCTACGGGGATCGACCCCTCGACTACACAGACATACTGGCCCTTCAGATTATTAACACAATCTTCGAGACATTTTTCAGCCTGATGACCTGCGGCGGCCATCAGTGTCTCATGGTACACCAGGTCGATTGTATCGAGCAGGATGGAGTCGACATTCGGGTATGATGTTCTCAGGAAGGCCTCAGAACATCCCGTGCATTCGGCAAAATGCAGCCAGACAACCGGAAGCCTGCTGATATTTTCAGCTGCTTTGGCCACCATCGGCTTGAACATGGGAGGCAGCATAAGTGCTGCTGTCATCGCGGTGGTCCATTTCATGAAATCTCTTCTGGATACGCCTCGTTCCTTCAGCTCTTCGGTGAGGTTAAATCTTGCAGGCGGGAGGGCTGCGTCCATTTCCTCCATGTGCGCACTGCACTGTTCCATGAGCTTTTCGTATTGCTCTTTGATATTCCTATTACAACCCTTCTTTCCTGGCATACCTTAACCCCCTCTTTGTTATTAGGTATTTTTGAGTTAAATATTTCAGGAGACATAAGCCGGAAAATTTATCAAGAGAAATATTGAATCATAATTTCTAATGAGATTTCAATTAGTTGATAAAGTATGTGAATTATTACATAATGAAAAAGAGAAAACAAAAGGCCGCCATTTGGCGGCCTTTTGTTATTTGTTGATTTATAAAGTCTATTTCACTTCGGATTTCTTTTCGTATTCCTCAAGCCAGCGGGGGCAGTGGGTGTTGGCCCAGGCCTTGGTTACCCAGCCCGTGATCATTGCCTGTACCGTTCCCGGGTTCCCTATTGTGCCGAGGTAGATGTGCACCATGATGAAGGATGCG